>PXBM01000149.1 GCA_003566935.1 Syntrophomonadaceae bacterium
ACCGCATTGTAATTACCGTAATCGGCCCCGACCGGGTCGGAATCATCGCCGGTGTTACAACAATCCTCTCCGAAAACAGGGTTAACATCCTCGACATCAACCAGACTATCATGCAGGAGTACTTTGTCATGGTGCTCGTAGCCGATCTCGAAAATGCTTCGGTCGACCTGGTAACCTTGAAAGACTTGCTGGCAGCCAAGGGCGAAGACCTGCAGGTGCGGATCGATGCCCAGCATGAAGATGTTTTTAACTTCATGCACCGTATATAAGCCAGGTCTGGAATAGGAGGCTTTAATAATGCTCACGATAGAAGAAATTATGGAAACAATAAAAATGGTCCAGGATGAGAACCTTGATATCCGGACTATAACCATGGGTATCAGCCTGCGCGACTGTGCAGACTCCAACCACCGTGCAGCCTGCCAAAAGATCTACGACAAGGTAACCCGCCTGGCCGGTTCACTGGTTAAAACCGGCGACGACATTGCCCGCGAGTACGGAATGCCTATTGTCAATAAGCGTATTTCAGTTACCCCCATTGCCCTGGTAGCCGAGGCAGGTAATGTCGATCATTATTATGCCTATGCTGAAGCCCTGGATAATGCAGCGGCAGAAGTGGGCGTTAATTTTATCGGCGGGTTTTCAGCCCTTGTGCATAAAGGTTTTACCGGTGGGGATGCCAGGCTGATTAAATCTATCCCCCGCGCCCTGAGCTCCACCGAGCGGGTTTGCGCTTCGGTTAATGTTGCCACCACCCGGGCCGGTATTAATATGGATGCCATAAACATGGTCAGCCGGGTAATAAAGGAAACGGCCGAACTAACGGCAGAAAAAGACAGCATCGGCTGTGCCAAGTTGGTGGTCTTTGCCAATGTTCCCGAAGATAATCCCTTCATGGCCGGGGCTTTTCACGGTATCGGTGAACCCGACTGCGTGATCAATACCGGGGTGAGCGGGCCGGGGGTAGTTAAAAGCGCCATCAAGAAAGCCGGTCCTGTCGATCTGGGAACCTTATCTGAAACGATAAAGAAAACTGCTTTCAAAATTACCCGCATGGGAGAACTGGTCGGCAGAACTGCCGCTGACAGGCTGGGAGTGCCTTTCGGGATAGTTGATGTTTCCCTGGCCCCGACCCCGGCTATCGGTGACAGCGTGGCTGAAATACTGGAGGAAATGGGCCTGGAACGCTGCGGCGCTTTCGGATCAACCGCCGCCCTGGCCCTGCTTAATGATGCAGTTAAAAAAGGCGGAGCCATGGCTTCATCCCACGTGGGTGGCCTCTCCGGGGCTTTTATTCCCGTCAGTGAGGACGCAGGAATGATCAGTGCCGTCGATGACGGGGCGCTGACCCTGGAAAAACTCGAAGCGATGACCGCGGTCTGCTCGGTCGGTCTTGATATGGTTGCCGTACCCGGTGATACCCCGGCGGAAACTATTGCCGCTATCATTGCCGATGAAGCGGCCATCGGTGTCTTTAACAATAAAACCACGGCGGTCAGGATTATCCCGGCTGCAGGTAAAAAACTCGGCGACCGGGTTGAATTCGGCGGCTTGCTCGGCCACGCCCCGATTATGGAAGTTAACGGCTTTTCAGCCAAGAAACTGGTCCGCCGCGGCGGCCGCATTCCGGCACCGATTCACAGCCTGCGCAACTAAGTATAAAAAACGCCGCAAACCTTTTCAGGATGCGGCGTTTTTTTTAGCTATCTAACAGCAGTATTTTACATATCCTGCTGCAGCCTGTAATCTTTTTAAATCCTGCTTATATTTTCTTAATGCCCTTGTATTTCTCGAGCAGCATTTTTTCCATATCCTTTTCAAAGCCCAACGATTTATGCTCGGTCAGGATCTTCTTTGCTTCTTCATGGGCCCTGGTGAAGGAATCCTTGGAACCTTCAGCTTCCCAGACAGTGCGCTGCTGGCGGTCTGAGTGGGTGGGGAAATAGAATTCGCTGCGTACATTATTATAGGTATGAGGGTGATCGAGGAAATGTCCACCCGGACCTACTTCTTCAATTACGTCGGCAGCGATTGACTCTTTGTTAACATCCACACCGCGCACTGCCCTTAAAGCCATACCGACCGAGTCGTTATCAACGACCATCTTTTCATAAGAGAGCACAGTGCAGAATTCAAGCAAACCAAAGGCGTCGTGAATGTAGTTGCAGCCTGAAAGGGCAACGACCATGGCCGTATTGGCGCTTTCATAACCGGCCTGTGCATCAAGAACTTTCGAATCTGACATACCGCCGGTACCATACATTGGGATCTTGTAGTACTGCGACATTTGGGCACAGCCGGCGTTAATCAAAGCCGACTCAATGTTTCCGGCCATGTAAGTTCCGGTGCGCATATCCATAATGCTTGAAGTGGAACCGTAGATAGTGCGGTTACCTTTGTTAACCAGCTGGGAAAGAATTAACCCACCAAGCGACTCCGCGTTGTTCAGGGTAATTGTTCCGGCTAAAGTAACCGGAGAGTTGGCCCCGGCCAGCGGTTCAGAGGGGCAGGTTACCGGCAGCCCGTATTTTGATGCTTCAATCAGGAAGTCCGTATAGGTCACTTCCATCAAGAGCGGGCTCATCATCAGGGTAATAAAGGAAATAAAGGGGCGGTCGAGCAGTTTTTCTTTACTGCCTGCAATATCTTCACCCATCTTGATTACCGATTTCAAACCGTCCATGGTATAAATTCCACCCATAACATGCTTCGAGGTGTTATTCAGGCCATGATAGAAGCGGTTTACGTCAACATCTTCAGCTGGTACGTCATCAGGGTAGCAGTTGATGACGAAGAAGGCGATATTTTCAAGGGCGTCGGTCATTTTGGCATAACCGGCAACATCCCTGCATTCGGTTAGACGCTTTTTCTGGGTATCTATATCGAGAGTATTTAGAACTGTTCCACCGGTACCCAGGTGCACGTTGGCTCCTTCCAGCACCAGGTCGTTTTTCTCTTCGCGCCCGCAGAGAACAATCTTGGACGGGGTGGAATCAATTGCATCTTCAATCATCGCCCGCGGCACCTTGACGATCTTCTTTTCGTTGTCTACATTGGCGCCGTTGTCGGCGTAAATCTGGCGGGCCCTTTCGTTATGAATTTTAATGCCCACATTTTCCAGCAGGTAGACGGTAGCCTCGTGGATCTCCTTTACCTCATCATCTGTGAACACCTTAAAACTTCCGCCTTTGTAATGCTTGTACATAATTGGTAAAACTCCTTTCATTATTAACTTACAGTGTGCTAATCCTTAATTGTAAAGTAACCGGGTCATATCAGTTATGCCTGTTATATAAACAAGCAAGTAGTGTGCCATATTTAATGGTTGCGTTTCCCTTTTACCGTTTTTAAGAAAATAATTCCTCTCGCCTAAAATTTCAGGTGGTGTAAAGGGAATGTTTTCTGATCCGGTACTGCAGGCTTTGTCTTTTTAAACCCAGCTCTCTTGCTGCCTTGGAAATATTCCAGCTATTACGTTTTAATACGGCTTCAATCATCCTCCTTTCCACTCGGTCCAGGGTCTGCTCCAGCGTGATGCTGTTGCCGGCCCTGCTTCTATCTGCACTTCCTCCGGCAAACTTATGGCGAATGTTCGGTGGAAGATCGTGTAAGCTGATCTGCCTGTCTTCGGGGGTCAGGGAACTCATTCCTGCGGCGATGACATGCTCCAGTTCCCTGATGTTGCCCGGCCAGGGGTATTTCTCCAGCAGGGTGGAAAGATTATCTGTTACCTTCTCTATATTTAAGTTCAGCTTTTTGTTATACTTTCCGATCAAGTAATTAACCAGCAGGGGCAGGTCGTCCAGTCTTTTGTTGAGGGAAGGCATGCGTAAAGAAATATAAGCAATGCGGTAATACAAATCTTCGCGAAGCTGCCCCTTCTTGATCGCCTCAGCGGGGTCATTATTGGATATACTGATCAGGCGGGTATTGATTTTTCTTTCTTTAATATCGCCTACCCGGCGTACTGCCTCTTCCTGGATAACCCTTAATAATTTTGACTGCAGGGGCAGGCTCATGGAATTGATTTCGTCTAAAACCAGGGTGCCTTCAGTGGCCTGCTCAAAGAGGCCCGGCCGATCTACTGCTCCTGTAAAGGCACCTTTAACTGTACCGAAGAGCAGCCCTTCCAGCAGGTTTTCCGGGATAGCAGCGCAGTTTATGGCGATAAATGGCTTGTTTTTCCTCGATCCGGCATTATGTATGCCCTGGGCCAGCAGTTCTTTGCCGGTTCCGGTTTCACCATAGATTAATATGGGCAGGACGTTGTCTGCGGTTTTACGGGCCCAGCGCATGGTATCCTGCAGCAGGTGGTTTTCACCGATAATATCTTCAAAGGTATGCCTGGCCCCGGTCGGTTTCGGCTTGCTCTCTTTGTCGGTGCCGGAACTGTACAGGTTTGACTGCAGGTCCATAATAATTTTGGATAGTTTTTTAACCTTGGAGTAATCTTTCATCACTGATACCGCTCCGATTATTTCGTCGCCTTCCATGATTGGAACGGTACTGCAGATAATTTCAACGTGGGTTCCACTGCCTTCAGTGGTATATTCCTGGTAATGGTCGAGGATTGGTTTCTTTTCCCGGATTGCCCGCATTAACAAGCTTTTCCCACCGTGGAAGTCGTAAACGTCATCGACATGCTTGTTCAAAACGTACTTGCGGCTCATTTTTTCACGGCGCTCGTTGGCGCTGTTATAGATATTGATATAGCCGTCCTTGTTGCAGCCGATAATTGCCTCGTCGATGGAGTCGATCATTTTCTCCAGCTGAACTTCAGTCAGCCTGGTAGCTTTACCGGACTGGTGCAGGCTTTCGGCTGTATGCTCGGCTGTCAAAATAAAATCCTCCCCGATGTCTCATCAAAAAACAAAACAGTGCAAAATGATTATGCACTGCAACCGTTCTTTGCATGCGCTAATTTTTATTATACCATAAGACTGCCGAGAATGGGTGCCAAATTTCTTTGCACTTTTTAGCCTGGCTGGTTGTGGTTCTCAGCAGTTGATATTTCTTTCGACTTTATGCTCTAGCAAATAATTCTTGATCCCCCGTTCCATCTCCTGCAAAAAATCCTTTCTATTCCGGGACTTAGTCCGTCCCGGCAAGAGGTTCAGGCGCCTTAAGACCATGCTCATAGCAAAAGCTGGTATGGTACTTGCGTGTACATATATTATGACACCGCAGGGAGGTTTTGCGATGCGTATTCAAAATCATCCGATTCTGGATTTTAAGAAGGGTAAAAAAGTTTCTTTCACCTTTGATGGCAGCCGCTTTGAGGGTTATGAAGGCGAACCGATTGCCGCCGCCCTGCATGCGGCCGGGGTTAAGGTCTTATCTCACAGCCGCCAGCATAAACGCCCCAGGGGTTTCTGGTGCGCAATCGGCAATTGCTCATCCTGCAATATGCAGGTTGACGGCGTGCCCAATGTCAGGACCTGTGTGGAACCCCTGCGCGAGGGTATGGTAGTTCAGATACAGCAGGGCAAGGGAGAAGTTGGAGGTGCGCCCGATGGATAAAACAGAAGTCCTGGTCATCGGCAGCGGCCCGGCCGGTTTAAAAGGGGCTCTCGGTGCAGCCGAACAGGGAGCGAAAGTTACCCTGGTAGAAAGGGATCCTTTCCTGGGTGGGCAGCTGGTCAAGCAGACTCACATGTTTTTTGGATCAAAAGAGCAGTATGCCTCTGAAAGAGGTTTCAAAATTGCCGAAAAGCTGACCGCTGCAGTTGAAGAACATTCTGCAATTCGTGTGTTAAAGGAAGCTGCAGCCCTCGGTTATTACGATGACGGTGTTGTAACCCTGGAGCTAAAGGGCAGGGTTTTACCCGTTAGCTTTAATACCATGATTATGGCCACGGGGGCACAGGAAAACACCCTGATGTTTCCAAACTGTGACCTGCCCGGCATTTACGGAGCCGGTGCGGTGCAAACTCTGATGAATGTCTACGGTGTCCTTCCCGGCAAACGTGTAGCCATGCTCGGCGCCGGTAATATAGGCGTAATTGTCAGCTACCAGCTGCTGCAGGCCGGGGTGGAAGTGCCGGCCATCATTGAAGCGGCCCCTGATATTGGCGCCTACCATGTCCACGCATCCAAGGTGCGCCGGATGGGAGTGCCGATTTACACTTCACATACAGTTGTTTCTGCCCACGGCAAAGATTTTCTCGAAAAAATCACCGTGGCTGAATTAAGCGATAGCTGGCAGCCTGTTCCCGGCACGGAAAGAGAACTGGATGTTGACGTGCTCTGCATTGCCGTCGGCCTGACCCCGCTGACCGAAATTCTCTTCCAGGCCGGATGCGAAATGGCTTACATCCCGGAACTGGGCGGGCATGTTCCCCGGCGCAGCGCGGTTTTGGAGACTTCCGTGCCCAATATATTTGTAGCCGGTGATGTCAGCGGAATTGAGGAAGCCAGCGCCGCCATGGTGGAAGGAACCATTGCCGGCCTTAAAGCTGCACTCAACCTTGGTTACGGCCGCGACAGTTATGAAGAAAAAATTGCCGCAGCTCACCGCGAACTCGCTTCCTTGAGAAAAGGACCTACCGGTGAAAAAATTCGCAGCGGCCTGGACCATTTAGAGCAGGCCGGGGAGGTGAGGCAGTAATGCTTAAAAAAACAGGAGTTCCCACCCCTGAGCAGGTAGCAGCGGTTAAACCATCGCCTGAGCGCCTGGCCGAAGGTCCGGTAGCAATTGTAGAATGCTTCCAGGAGATACCCTGCGACCCCTGCTATACAGCCTGCAAAAGGGGTGGTTTTCTCCCTTTTGAAGATATAAATGACCTGCCGCAGATGGACTTTGAAAAATGTAATGGCTGTGGAATCTGTATCGGGGCCTGCCCGGGGCTGGCCGTCTTCGTTGTCGATGAAACTTACTCAGAAGATAAAGCCCTGCTGATGATACCCTGGGAATTTCTGCCCGTGCCGACAGAGGGCAGCACTGTTAAAGGATTAAGCCGTGAAGGTGAAACGCTGGCCGATGTGAAGGTAAAAAAAGTGCGTTCTGCCGGCAGCCATAACCAGACTTCCATCCTGACCCTAATTGTCCCGAAGCAGTATGCGCATGAGATCCGCAGTATCAGGATTGGCTGAGAGAGGGTGAGCATTGTGTCCGATAAAACAATCATCTGCCGCTGTGAAGATTTAA
>PXBM01000129.1 GCA_003566935.1 Syntrophomonadaceae bacterium
AGAAAAAGGAGGAACTGCTTCTGCAGGAACAAAAAGGCCACCTTCCGGGGCAAGCCCTTTCTGAATTGCATCTGCACTGCTAACTAAATTATTATGGTTCCTGGTGCTGTAATAAAGCATTTGATATACCTCCTCAAGTCTCTAAGTAAAAGATATTTCGCCAAAGCAGGGCAGATATCCTTTTGCCGCTATACTTGACAAATACAGGTTAACACGATATTTTCAGGACACAGTTTTAATAAAAATCTTCTGGACAGCCTCTGTAAAATGATAAACCAAGGTAGTTTCCACAAGTATTTTGTGGATTATATAATAACCGGCAAATTTAAAAGGAGCGTGAATGAAAACTTGAAATACATTGTAATTGTTGGCGACGGAATGGCTGATTACCCTATGGAGCAATTTGATCAGAAGACAGCTTTACAGTATGCCAGGACTCCTAACTTTGACCAGGTTGCCAAAGATGGGACTCTTGGCCTGGTGCAAACTATTCCCGGAGAACTACCGCCTGGAAGTGATACAGCTAATCTTTCTGTAATGGGCTACGATCCACTTAAGTTTTACACCGGCCGCTCTCCTTTTGAAGCTGCCAGCCTCGGTGTGGATTTAAGTCCTGATGATGTGTCTTTTCGCTGCAACCTGGTTACTTTATCTTCAGAAGAGCCATATGATCAAAAAACTATGGTCGATTATTGTGCCGATGAAATAAGTAATGAGGAAGCGAAAGAACTGATTAAAGCGATTGATACTGAGCTTGGCTCTGATCAGCTTGATTTTCATCCCGGTTTTCGATACCGGCATCTTTTAGTCTGGCACGGCGCCCCTGATGACTGGAACTTGACCCCACCGCACGATATCAGTGGGCAGAAAGTAACCGAATTTATGCCGGAAGGCAGTAAAGGAAGCTTTATTAAAGAAATGATGGAACGAAGCTATGCTATCCTTGCCGACCATCCTGTCAATAAAAGGAGGGTGGAGAAAGGGCTTAACCCGGCCAATTCCATTTGGATATGGGGAGCAGGCCGCAAACCCCAGTTAATCCCTTACCCGGAAAAATATAAACTGAAAGGTTCTGTTATTTCTGCAGTTGACCTGGTAAAAGGGCTTGGCCTGTTTGCCGGTTTGAAGCCGATCACTGTGGAAGGGGCAACAGGTTACATTGATACGAATTATAAAGGTAAAGTCAGTGCGGCTCTGAATGCCCTGCAGCATGGGGACGACTTTGTTTACCTGCATATTGAAGCTCCCGATGAGTGTTCTCACCGTTTTGAAGTTGATAATAAGATTAAAGCGATAGAGCTGATTGATCAGAAAGTGGTAGCAGAGGTCAGGGAAGAATTAAACCGGGCAGATTACGATTACAGTCTGCTGCTTGTTACAGACCACGCTACTCCTTTATCACTGGGTACTCATACCAGGGAACCCGTGCCCTTTGCTTTTTGCCGCAGTAATGAACTAGATAATAACCGGTCCAATACTTTTGATGAAGTATGTGCTTCCAAAACCGGCCTTTTAATTGAAGAAGGTTACAGGTTGATGGATCTTTTTCTAAAAAGAAGCACCTAAAATATTGCCCTGGAGAAATAGTAATGAATGATAATTCCGATCATAAAATCGTAACAGCAAGCTTTATGGCTTTGTTCGGGGCAATTTTCTTTTTGTTTTTTGCCCTTGATTATTATATCCCGGTCCTGCCTTTTTATACACTGGATGCCGGAGGATCAGAAGCTTCGGTCGGTCTGCTTATGGGCCTCTTCACCTTCTGCTCCGTTGTGCTGCGCCCCTTTCAGGGACGTGATATAAATCGAAAAGGCCGTAAGAGCCTATTGATGATGGGAATTGGCCTTTATGCTGCAGCAGGTTTAGGTTTGCTGTTTCTACCACCGCTTCCTTTGTTATTTATTCTCAGGGCGATTCAGGGTTTAGGGTGGGGTGCTTTTCTACTGGCTTTTAATACGCTAACCCTTGATCTGGCTCCACCCGGAAAGCGGGGATCTGTTGTTGGGTTAATGGGTATGGCGCCACCTCTGTCTTTGGCTACCGCTCCTATCCTTGGCGAGCACCTGCGATTAACGACGGATAGCAATTATTTATTACTCTTCATGGTTGCCTCAGCTGCAGCCCTGGTAGCGCTGATACTCGGTGCCCTGGTTAAAGAACCGGTCCGCGAAAGCGGAAGTGAAGAAAAGAGGATGCTTTTTTCTCGAAAAGTGCTTTATCCTTCCCTGGTTATTTTTTGTATGACCTATACCCTGGGAGCCATATTAACTTTTTTGCCCCTGCTGGGTGAAGTTCGCGATATCCGGGCAGTGGGATACTTTTTTACCATATTTGCCTTAACTACTGTGGTAGCCCGTCCGGCTGCCGGTAGACTTTCGGATCGCCTTGGAAGAGAGAATGTCTACATACCAGGCCTGCTAATTGCCGGGGTATCTTTACTGTTGATTGCTTATGCAGAGTGGGCAGGTCAGCTTTTAGTGAGCGCTTTCATCCTCGGTGTTGGTTTTGGCGCGGCCCATTCCTCTGTGATGGCCCTGGCAGCCGATCGCCTTCCGGTTATGGAAAGAGGTATTGGCATGGCTACTTTTACAACTGCCTTCGATCTTGGCATTGTTGTTGGTTCTATAACCCTGGGTTTCCTGTTGAGCTGGTTTGACTTTAAGCTTTTATTTATAATCTGCGCAATTATTATGATTTTACCTGTATTCGGCCACCTGTTAAAGGGCAGGTTAGCGCGTAGCGAGAGCTCTGGATGAGCTTATTGCCAGGGGAACCCATGCGCAATGCTGAAACTAAGCCGGTGCAGTTCCAGCCTAAAAGATCAGCGAGCGCATTTTTCTTAAGCAGGCGAGTGCAATTGAATATAGCTGGGCAGTTACAAAGGATTAAGAAAGGATGGATTGATAAAAATGGCAGACAGTCTGGCACATAAAATTTTACGTGAACACCTGGTTGAAGGAGAATTGGACAAAAATCATGAAATCGGTATCAGAATTGACCAGACTCTAACCCAGGATGCAACGGGGACGATGGCCTATCTGCAGCTTGAAGCTATGGGTGTTGATAAGGTGAAAACGGAATTATCGGTAAGCTACGTCGATCACAATACCTTGCAAAATAGTTTTGAAAATGCTGATGATCATCGTTACCTGCAGTCTGCGGCAGCTCGCTATGGAATCTGGTTCTCAAGGCCGGGTAACGGTATTTGCCACCAGGTTCATCTTGAGAGATTTGGCCAGCCCGGTAAAACTCTGCTTGGCTCGGACAGCCATACTCCGACAGCCGGCGGTTTGGGCATGATCGGCATTGGTGCAGGCGGACTTGATGTTGCTGTAGCCATGGCCGGAGGGCTGTTTTACTTATCTGTCCCGGAAGTGATTAAAGTTGAGTTAACCGGAGAGCTTCCTTCATGGGTTAGTGCAAAAGACGTGATCCTGGAACTACTGCGTCGTCTTACTGTCAAGGGTGGAGTTGGTAAAATTATTGAATACAGCGGGCCAGGGCTGAAAGATCTTTCCATCCCGGAAAGGGCGACTATTACAAATATGGGTGCAGAGCTGGGAGCGACCACCTCTGTTTTCCCCAGTGACGAGGTAACCAGGAAATTCTTAGAAGATCAGGGAAGAGTTGATTGCTGGCAGGAGTTGAAAGCAGATCCCGGGGCAGTTTATGAAGAAGAAATAGCAATTGATTTAAGCAGCCTCGAGCCGCTGGCTGCTGCACCGCATAGCCCGGATGCTGTAAAGGCAATTCGTGAAATTGGTCCTGTTAAAGTTGATCAGGTTGCTGTGGGCAGTTGTACAAACGGATCTTATCATGATCTGAGCCTTGTTGCTGAAATATTAAAGGATCAGAGAGTTCACCCGAATGTCAGCCTGGTAGTTGCACCGGGTTCACGCCAGGTCTACTTAACACTGGCCCGTGAAGGTGTTATTGAAAAACTTTTGCTTGCCGGGGCCAGAATCCTTGAAACTGCCTGCGGACCATGTATAGGTATGGGCCAGGCCCCTCCTTCGGGGTCCGTATCGGTGCGGACCTTTAACAGGAACTTTCAGGGCAGGAGCGGAACTGCAGATGCCGGGGTTTACCTGACCGGTCCGGCTGCCGCTGCTGCAGCGGCAATTAAAGGAGAAATATTTGATCCACGCGATCTCGGGACTGCCCCCGGAAAGATTGAAGAAATAGTTCCATTTATTGATGATCACATGCTGATTGCTCCACCGGATAACGGTACGGACATTGAAATAGTGCGAGGCCCCAATATCAAACCAATACCTTTGAACGAAGCGCTGCCTGAAAGTTTAAAGGGTAAAGTTATAATTATAGTTAACGATAATATTACCACGGATCATATAATACCAGGTGGATCGAAGGTTCTGCCTTTACGTTCTAATATCGAAGTTCTCAGCGAGTTCGTATTTTCTTCACTTGACCCAGATTTTGCCCGGCGGGCAGGTGAATATGGCAGCAGTATTATTGTTGCCGGCGATAATTACGGCCAGGGTTCCAGTCGTGAACATGCTGCTCTTGCGCCTATGTTCTTGGGCATTAAAGTGGTTTTGGCTAAATCTTTTGCCAGGATCCACCATGCCAACCTGGTGAACTTTGGTATAGTGCCTTTAACTTTTAAAAGTTCTTCTGACCATGAACTGCTCGTAAGTGGAGATGAGCTGCAAATAGATGATGTTATGGAACAGTTAAAGCAGGGGAATGTACTTATTCGCCAGGCATTGGGTAAATATGAAATAGTAGCAAAACATAACTTGTCTGCGAGGCAGTTGGCTATTATCAAAGCCGGGGGGTTGCTCAATTACACCCGTCAAAAGAAAACCGACTAGAAGTTATTATCAGGTTAAGGCAGGTTTATTTCCAGGGAAGCTTCAAGGTTGTCAGTGAAACTGTTGAAAGGGGAAGTAGTTTGCCTGGTAAATTTTAAGCTTAGGCTGTTGCGGTTGCAAAAGCACAGGCTATATTTTGTTCGTGGCTCATAGATATAAAAATATTGTTGATGTTTTTTCTGCCGGCTAAAATAGATGCCAGCCCATGCAGCCTAACAGCAGGCTGTTTGCCGGGAGGTGCAATGATTTCTACATCTTTCATGGCAGCTGGCCCAATACCGCAGCCAATTGCTTTTAGAACTGCTTCCTTGGCGGCAAAACGGGCAGCGAGGGTTTGCATTGATAAACCTTTTGCTTCAAATTGTGCTTTTTCATCATCGGTTAAAATTCTCTCTATAAACCTTTCCGGGAACTTATCGTAAACCCGGGTAATCCTATCCACTGAAACCAGGTCAACGCCTATGCCTTTAACATTCAAAATGATCAACCTCCTGGTGATATTATAGCATTAATAAAAATCTTGATTATCAAGCCAGGTATAAACTTGTAAAAGCATTGATAAAGGGACTGATTCTAAAGTATTACCTTCTCAGCTGGATAATATTGTTAAGACTTATGGCAATGAAGGCAATATATAGTCAACCTTTGAAACCTTTGAAAAATCACAAAATACCTTGCGTTTAAGTTTAAATCGTGGTAATCTTTAGTAGATATAATGCCCTTCTCACAGGGTAATATTGGGAGGTAATTATTTAATGCAAGGTAAGGTTAAATGGTTTAACCCTGAAAAGGGGTACGGTTTCATCGAAGTTGAAGAGGAAAAAGATGTTTTTGTGCACTATTCAGAGATCCAGGAGGAAGGATTTAAAACCCTGGAAGAAGGCCAGGAGGTTGAATTCGAAATTGTCGAAGGAAACCGCGGGCCGCAGGCCGCTAGCGTGGTAAAGTTATAAATTATTTAGGCATAATCAGAACTAAGACCTAAGTTTTTTATTAACCGGCGAAACAGCGCCGGTTTTTTGTGTTTATGGATTGACATCAATCTGCACAGGTGTTATTCTTTTTTTTGGATGATATCCGAGTTGTTTAGTCGGGATTGAACAGGAGAGTTCCTAAGATATGAAACTATCGGCAAAAGTTGAATATGGTGTCAGGGCGATGGCAGTACTGGCAATTTATTATCAAGCGGGACCTCTGCCACTAAGGGAAATAGCCGAACAGGAAAAAATATCCCTTAAGTTTCTGGAGCAAATATTTCCTGACTTAAAAAAGGCCAAACTGGTCGAAAGTGCCAGGGGTTCCCGGGGTGGTTACATGCTATCGCGATCTCCGGCTGAGATAAAAGTGGGCGATATTGTCAGGGCAGTTGAAGGACCAATTACCCCTGTTGACTGTCTTTCAGAAATTGAAACGAAAGCTTGTTGCGATCGTAAAGATGCTTGTTTGACCAGGCAGGTTTGGGAAAAGCTAAGAGATCGTATTAATGATGTTTTAGATGAAGTGGCATTAATAGAACTGGTTGATATCAAGCCGGTTTATAAATCATCCTGACAGGAGGAAAGGATTATGGAAAGCAGACAGGTTTATATGGATCACGGGGCAACATCACCCGTCAGGGAAGAAGTTTTAGAGGCAATGCTGCCTTTTTATAAGGATCTATACGGAAATCCTTCCAGCGTTCATGCCAGGGGCAGGGAAGTGCGCAGCTCATTTGAAGAAGCACGAGAAAAAGTTGCCCGGGCCCTGGGCTCCTCAGCAGAAGAAATATATTTTACCTCCGGAGGGACTGAATCAAATAATATTTCCCTCCGTGGGGCGGCAAAAAAACATGGTCCTTCAGGACATATCATTACTTCCAGTGTGGAACACCATGCAGTTTTAGATATCTGTCATGACCTTGAAAAGGATGGCTACCGGGTAACTTATCTTCCGGTAGACAAGGATGGCTTGATTGATCCACAGGCAGTCGAAGATGCTATTACCTCCGGTACATTTATTATTTCAATTATGGCTGCTAATAATGAAATTGGCACCATCCAGCCAATAGCGGAAATTGGCCGGATTGCCGATCGGCATAATTTGCTTTTTCATACTGATGCGGTCCAGGTAGTGGGCCAATTACCCGTTGATGTAAATGAAATGAAGGTAGACTTGTTATCTCTTTCTGCCCATAAATTCAATGGCCCGAAAGGGGTCGGCGCTCTTTACAAGCGCAAAGGAGTAAAATTAAATCCTTTATACAGGGGAGGAGGTCAGGAGGGCAAACTGCGGCCGGGAACAGAGAATGTTCCTGGTGTAA
>PXBM01000210.1 GCA_003566935.1 Syntrophomonadaceae bacterium
CCAAACAAAAAAAGACCCAGGCCGCCAATAGTGCTAAAGGCTATCTCCCAGAACAATAATTTGGCCCTCCATAAAGGGTTACCATATTGAAATCCCCTGCTTAACACATTATAAATTAAAGGTGGGGGTTTTTCAATTTTTTATTTAACAACTAATGAGTATTTTTATTCTATGCTATAATCAGCATAATCAATGTGGAGGTGAAATTCTTGTCAGGTTTAATACGTTTTGGTATTTCTATGGAAAAAGAGCTGCTGGCCCGCCTTGATAAGGAAATTGTCAAGCGCGGCTATCCAAATCGTTCCGAGGCAATTCGTGATCTCATTCGCAACCAGTTAGTTGAGCTGGATTGGTCGCAAGACGATGAAGAAGTGGCCGGAACTATAACAATTATTTACGATCATCATGTCAAGGGCTTGAGCGACTTGCTCCTTGAACTGCAGCATGACCATCATGAAATGATTATTTCTGTCATGCATGTTCATCTTGAGCATGATAACTGTCTCGAAGTAATGGTGATAAAAGGGAAAGCCTCTGAAGCGAGGGACTTATCCAGCAGGTTAATCGGTGTAAAGGGAGTAAAACACGGCAAGCTGACCATTACCTCAACCGGCAAGGGCTTAAAATAAAAACTGCAACCAGGCTGTCGATAATCAAGCTTATATCCTTTCCACTTCCAAAACCCTGGCGTGCCCTGCCAGGTCCTGGTGCCATGTTATTGAATTAAAAATTCCGCTGCCACGGCAAAGCGAATCAAGCATTTTTTGCTGCCCTGCGCCTGCTTCAAGCAGCAGCATAGAAGGTTTCGTAAGGTGCAAAGCAAGATCATTAAAAATTTTACGATAACCATCCAGCCCATCTTCTCCTCCATCAAGGGCTTCGCAAGGTTCATGATCAAGAATGTGCGATGGCAGATCTCTCATTTCCTTTTTTGTCAAATAGGGTGGGTTTGATATAACCAGGTTAAACAGGGGTGGTGTTGTACTGCTATTAAAAACTTCGAAATAGTTTCCGCAGTTCCAGGATATCCTGTCTTCCACCCGGTGCCGGGCCGCATTAAGCTTTGCTGTCTGCAGGGCGCCTGCAGATATGTCAACAGCATCAATTTGAACGTCATTTACTTTTAAGGCAATAGTTATGGCAAGAATACCGCTTCCGGTACCCAGGTCCAGGACCCGGATATTTTTATATCCTTCAGATTTTAGCCTATTTAGCCAGGACAGGGCCCTGTCAACCAGCAGTTCAGTTTCAGGACGCGGAATTAATACAGCTTTATTTACATTAAATCGATATCCATAAAATTCTTTAGTTCCGGTAATATAAGCAGTCGGCTCACCGGCTGCCCTTCTCCTGACAAGCTCCTCGAATAAATATTCCTGCCTGGATGAAAGGTTTTGAGTTCTTTTCAAAAACAACTGCAGTCGATCTGTTTCCAGCAGGTGTGCAAGGAGTACTTCTGCCTCAACCCTGGGGTTTTCAAGGCCTGCATTTTCCAAGTAAAAAGAAGCTCTCTGAAGAGCTTCTTCAATCGCCTTGTTTTTCAATGGATTATTAAGCTCCCGTTTCTTTTAGTTTTTCCGCCCGCTCGTCGGCAACCAGTTCATCCACTATTTCATCCAGTTCCCCGGCCAAAACCAGCTCTAACTTATGGAGAGTCAGGTTGATCCTGTGATCGGTTACCCTGTTTTGTGGGAAGTTATAGGTGCGAATCCTTTCACTGCGATCACCGCTGCCAACCATGGTTTTTCGGGTTTCAGCCTGCTCGGCAGTCTGTTCAGTAATGTATTTATCGAGCAGCCTGCTCCTTAATATACGCATGGCTTTTTCCTTATTCTGAAGCTGCGACTTTTCATCCTGGCAGCTAACGACCACATTTGTTGGCATGTGGGTAATCCTTACTGCCGACTGGGTGGTATTAACACTTTGACCGCCCGGTCCGGTCGCACAAAATGTATCAACCCGTAAATCCTGGGGATTGATTTCCACTTCTACATCTTCTACTTCTGGTAGGACTGCAACAGTGGCCGCTGAAGTATGTATCCTTCCTCCTGACTCGGTAGAAGGAATCCGCTGGACTCGGTGAACACCGCTTTCAAATTTAAGATTGCTGTAGGCACCCTTTCCTTCAACACCCAGGATAACCTCTTTAAAGCCACCGATATTTGTCGGGTGTGATTCTACTATTTCCGCCTTATAATTCTTTCGCTCCGCAAATCGTGTATACATTTTCAAGAGGTCTGCAGCAAAAAGGGCAGCTTCGTCCCCGCCTGTGCCAGCCCTGATTTCAATAAAAACATTTTTATCATCATAGGGATCTTTAGGTAATAGCTGTTCTTTTAAGTCTGCTTCAATCTTTTCCTTCTCTGAAGACAGCGATGCTACTTCTGCGCGTATCAAGTCAGACATCTCTTCTTCCTTGCTGTCCTTTAACATTTCCTGTGCATCAGTTAATTCCTGTTCCACACTTTTCAGGCGCTGAAATAGCTCGACAATTGGCGTGATCTCTGATATTTCACGGGACATTTTAAGCCATTCATCCCGGTTATCCATTACATTTGGATCACTTAACAGTTGCTCAAGTTCTTTATAGCGCTGCTCAACAACCTCTAGTTTTTCCTGCATACGAAGTCACCTCAGAAAAATAACCCAGCTTTTGCCGGATTTTCATTCACGTAGCATCTATCAAGATAATAATGGATCTGCTCAGCTATACTCAATTGCGGTTGCAGGCTGTGCCGTTATAAAAACAAAAGGAGCAGCGCTCAGAGGCCCTGCTCCCGAAATTTCATCTACATTCCATACTTACGTTTAAAGCGCTCTACCCGGCCTCCGGTATCAACAAACTTTTGTTTGCCCGTGAAAAAGGGATGACATTTCGAGCATATTTCCACCTTCAGGCTTTCACTGGTCGAACCGGTTTCAAATGTTTCTCCGCAGGCGCAGGAAACAGTAGTCCGGTAATATTTTGGGTGTATATCTGGTTTCATCATTTTCAACCTCCTTCTTCCTCTTCCGAATTCAAATAATAGCACATTGGCTTATATTCTGCAACAAAAAATCCACAAATAAAACTACATTGTATGCATGTTCTTGAGAAACTCTTCATTGGATTCGGTTTTTCTAAGTCTGTCCATCAATGCTTCAAGAAATTCTATGCTTGTACTGTTGCCCATCGCTTTTCGCAGGGCCCACATAAGTTCGATTTTACGCTCATCAAGCAAGAGCTCCTCGCGGCGCGTTCCCGAACGGGATATATCTATAGCCGGGAATATGCGTCGTTCAGCTATCTTTCGGTCAAGATGCAGCTCCATGTTGCCGGTGCCTTTAAATTCTTCATAAACAACATCATCCATTCGACTGCCGGTTTCAACTATAGCTGTAGCAAGCACCGTTAATGAACCACCTCCGTCAATATTTCGGGCTGCTCCAAAAAATCTTTTAGGCTTATAGAAAGCAGAGGGGTCAATACCCCCTGAGAGAGTTCGACCGCTGGGTGGAATTACCAGGTTGTAGGCTCTGGTCAACCTGGTAATGCTGTCAAGCAGCACGGCAACGTCACGTCCTTGTTCTACCAGGCGCTGTGACCTTTCCAGGACCAGCTCTGCTATATGGATATGGTTTTCAGGCTTTTGATCAAAGGTAGAACTAACCACGTCTGCATTAACGCTACGCTCCATATCGGTAACTTCTTCAGGTCTTTCATCGATCAGAAGGATAATTAATTCGATATCAGGGTGATTAACGGAAATGCTGTTGGCAAGCTGCTTGAGCAGCATGGTTTTGCCTGCTCTGGGCGGGGAAACGACCAGGCCACGCTGCCCTTTCCCGACTGGCACTAGCAGGTCAATAATTCTGGTGGAAAGGATATTAGATTTGGTTTCCATGCGAATAGGATCATCCGGGTGAATAGGGACCAGGCTGCGGAAACCTTTACGAACCGACATTTTTTCCGGATCTTCTCCGTTGATCTGCTCAACCTGAAGAAGAGCATAATACCTTTCGCTGTCCTTTGGAGGCCTGATTCGCCCGCTAATAATATCTCCGGTTCTCATGTTGAAACGACGAATCTGTGAAGCAGAAATATAAATATCATCTTCTGAAAAATAGTATTTCTTGCGTCTCAGAAAGCCAAAACCATCCGGCATAATTTCCAACATGCCGGAAGCCGTATGCTGATCTCCGTTTTCCGAGAAAAGTTTAGTCAGGGTATCAATCAATTCCTGCTTGCGCATGGTTGACTGGCCTTTTATTTCATGTTCCTTCGCCAGTCGATGCAACTCATTTAATGTCATTGTTTTTAACTTTTCAGTATCCAAAATCAAAACACCATCCTTTATAATGTACCTCCGGACCTGAATAACAGGTATGCTGCCACAAAATAACCTGCAAGTACCAGGACCATGTCATATCCAATACGTCCTAATTGTTTTTCTGATTTATAGGTCAAACTAAAAATTACTATTGTTGAAATTATAATTACCATAGTTGCCGAGACAAGGTGGTTGCCTGAAGCGGCATGAATCAGAGGACCCTGACGGTAAAACAGGTCTGCAATAAAAACCACCAGCATGTTCATAAAGTTTGCGCCGAATACGTTGGCAACAGCCATATCTACATAACCAAGCCTGACAGCAGACAACGTTGTTACCGTTTCCGGAAGAGATGTGCTGATTGCCAGCAGGATTGAGCCGACCAGGGTGTGTCCCAACCCTGTAGAAATAGCTATACTATCGGCTGCACTGGTAATTAAAACTCCTGTTATAATGATTAAGCCGGCCGCAAGAGCGAAGTTAGTTAATGCTTTTTTTGTTGAAACTCTATTACTGGCCTTGTAAATTTCTTCGCTGCCTGCAGCAAGCACCGGGTTACTTTGATCGTAACGGAAAATCAACCTGCTGCCCAGTATATATACTGATGCTATTAACAATGTTTCCAAGCCAACCCAGCCAATGGGCACATAAATAAACCCCAGTAACGCAAGCGCAGCAAGACAAATCGTTATAATGCTCAATGAAGCAGTGATAATATGCCCACTGCTGACAGCCGAAGTTAACGGCCCTTTACCGGACGATATATCGATTACTGCTAGCAAAGCCAGGTTAAACAAACAACTGCCCAGTATATTACCAAGGGCCAAATCGGGAGAATTAAGCGCTACCGCACTTAAAGTTGTTACAAGTTCCGGCAGAGAAGTTGCCAGGGGAAGCAGCAGGGCTCCGATCCAGGCGCTGCCTATACCGGTATTCTCAGAAATTATTGCAGCATTTCTTGTTAGTTTACTACCAGCAAAAACTATTAAAACCGCACAAAGGAAAAACTGTATCCATGGATTAATCATTTTGCTCCCGTAAGTCTAAACGTGTGTATAATATAAAAACCTTAAAGTGAGGGTGAACATAAATTAATTATCCTTTATGAAGGGGGAATAATATTTAATTGCCGCACAGTAATAATAGGATATGAAATTGCATAAAGAAGATCTTTTTAAATAATATGATATTAAAATCGTAATGTAAATAGCTATTCGCTATAAATACTTTTTTTCCTGCAGGCAAGCTGTAAAAATCACTGTCTTTTTCAGGTTAGAAAAGGATTCCCAGAGGTTTCAGCTTTAACAGTCGTTGCAGGACCATGACCGGGATAAACTTTTGTTTCAGGAGGAAGGGTTAGCAGCTTTGATTTAATACTCTTAATTAAGCTGTCATAGGATCCACCGGCAAGATCTGTCCTGCCGATCGAGCCAGCAAAAAGTGTATCTCCACAAAATGCTGCCCCGTTACCAAGAAGGCAAATCCCCCCCTCAGTGTGACCGGGTGTTTCTATAACATGCAGTTTCAGACTGCCAAATGAAACCTCGTCTCCTTCAGCTAAAAACTGATCAGGCAAAGGCTGTTTCTTCAAAATTAATTTAAGGCCGAAGCCAGGGTTCTGGTATAGTTCAAGATCTTTTCTGTTTAAAAGTACCGGCGCAGAGTACTCTTGCTTAAGTTTTCCATTGGCACCAATGTGGTCAACATGCGCATGTGTATTAATGATATGTTTAACTTTAAGGCCATGCCTGTCAATCAGGGTTATGATGGACTTGCCTTCAGCTCCGGGATCAATAACAACAGCTTCTTTTGTATCCGGGCAGGATAGGATGTAACAGTTTGTTGCAAACATGCTGACAGTCAGAGTATTAATATCCAACAGGTCATTCTTCCTTTCTATATAGAACTGTAATTACTCAACCAGCTAAAGTAGGCTGCACTCACTTTACGTTCGCTTCAGGCTTTGCTAAAATGGCACTTCCTTGCCTGTACTTTATGCTCGCTTCAGTTTTCTTAAGCTGTATAAGCAGTATTAAACGATATAGGCTGAGCTGGCACATGAACCTTTAAATAAAACTAACTTTCAAGAACCATGTTTACTCCTGTTAGAATATCCGTTAAGTCTTTAATAAAAGGAATCACTTTTTCCCTTATTTTCCTTGAACCAACCATTAAGAGGGGGACAGGGTTTGCAGTATGTTCACGGCTTGATAAAAGTTCAAGGTTTCCATGGTCGCTGGCCAACATCAAAAACGTTTCCGATTGATCAAGATCTGAAGAAATTGTTGAAATAAATCGATCAAGATCTGAAAGAACACGTTTCGCTTCATTTCGATCGGCCAAATGGCCTGCCAGGTCACTTAAGAAATACTCAAATAAACAAAAATCATAGTTTGCGCTTATCTCCAGCAAGTGTGTTGCACCCTGCTCAGGAGTAATCAAAGGAACATCAAAGCCCATACTGCACAAAATTTCGCTGGTTATATCCATGTAAAGCGCCCGACCTTCCTTTAAATCTTGCAAACCATAAAAAGGCAGACCCCCATAGTAAGTAATCAGAGTAGAACATGAATAATTGTTGCCAGGCAAGCCGCGCCTAAGCATTTCAAAAAAAACAGGTCGGTAAGCATTGGCAAAGTTAACTTTATACCCACTTTTCTTTAATTGCCGAAAAACACCTTTATCTGCAAGCAGTCTGCGTAATTTTGCATCAGGAAATCCATTTAGATGATAACCAAGGTGGGCCGGTGCATTTTGCCCGGTAAAAATAGATGCCTGA
>PXBM01000058.1 GCA_003566935.1 Syntrophomonadaceae bacterium
CTGTCGGCATAAAATAAATATTACTTCTGTTGGAAATCTTCGACAATAAGCCTGCTTTTCCTGCTTTTTAACTGTATTTTTTCAATTTTAACCTTATTCTACCCTTACGGGTTTCACCTTCTACAGATTCAATTAAAAGCCTGCCCCGGCCTTTAAGGGAAACCTGGTCCCCTTCATTAAGCAGAATAGAAGGAGAATTAATTGGTTTCCAATTAACGCTCACTGCACCGCCTTTTATTAGAAGAACCACCCTGGACCTTGATACTCCAAAGCCGAGTGATATAACAGCATCCAGACGCAGGCTGGCCACAGTACCTTTAATATCCTTTCCATCATCTTTTGAAATGGGCAGATGCTCTGGATCAGCAACCTCGCAGCTTACCGTAACCCGTCCGACCTGTAGTAAGTTGGAACAAAGAAAATCGGCCTTGGCATCGTCCACAAATACTGCCGCCCCACCATCTTCAAATAATATAATATCCCCGATTTGATCCCGCTTTAAACCAAGCCCTAAAACAGCACCAAGTAAATCGCGGTGGCTGATTTCATCGGCATTACCTGTCCAGTTAACTTTGACAGCCCTGACCGGAGGGAGCACAGACTTTTGTTGGGCGGGAAATATTGAAAGAGCATTTCTCTCTGCCCGTGGATAACCGCCGTAAACTGTATAAGAGATTTCCGACCTGTTCTTCAGAACCGCTTCAGCCAATTCAAGCTGACGTGGATCAAGAAAAGGAGTATTTATAATCCTGTTTCCATGAATCTGCTCAAGTTTACGTTCAAAATGCTGCATCCATTTTTTTTCTGTTTCAGAAGGAGAGGTAGATTGTATAGTATTCACATCCCTTAAAAGTATAGATATCTATAAAGCACCTGCTGCAAAATCCTGACCAGGATCAGCAGGACAATTGGTGAAAGATCAAGGTAACCCATGCCCATTTTAATTGAAGGTATTACCGAACGCAGCGGGGCCAACACCGGCTCAGTCACGCCATACACAAACTCGTAGATAAGGTTAAGCACATGATTATCGCCTCCGCCACCCACCATAAACCAGGACATAATAATCCTGCCAAAAATAATGAAGTAGTAAATACGGAGAAACAACAGTAAGCCTTCTAATAGAAAATTAATTTTTACCACCTACTCATTTAAAATTATTTTACTAAGTCATGTTCAATTGCGGTTACTTTTCTGCATTTTATGCTCGTTTCAGTTTTCTTCAGCAGGAGCTACAATATCATTGCATCATAGGCTGAGCAGTTATTTTTATCCAAAAAGGGCGCTGCCGACTCGAATAATTGTAGCGCCTTCTTCTATGGCTACCATGTAATCATTAGTCATACCCATTGAAAGATGTTCAAGGTTATAATCTGTGCTGCTGTACTGATCACGCAGGCGGCACAGTTCCCTGAAACAGGGCCTGGTTTCTTCCGGATTATCATAAAAAGGCGCCATGGTCATCAAACCCTTCACTTTTAAACGATCATAATTCTTAATTATTTCAAGAAACCGTGGGAGTTCATCAGGTGCTAAACCAAATTTGCTTTCCTCACCGGAAGTGTTTACCTGCACGAGAACATTAGCCTTTAAATCAAACCTTTCTCCACATCGTTGAAGAGCTTTAGCCAGCGATAAGCGATCAAGCGAGTGAATCAGGGTATAGCAAGGTAGAACATCTTTCGCCTTATTAGACTGCAGGTGCCCGATAAAATGCCATTTTAACTCGGGAAACTGCTTTATTTTTTCATTTGCCTCCTGAACCCTGTTTTCACCAAAATCTTTGATCCCAACTTTAGCTGCTTCTTTAATCTCATTCAAACCAACATACTTGGTAACGGCAACAAGCTGGATATCTTGAGGGTCGCGACCGGCACGATCAGCCGCCGCTTCTATATTTTCAAGCAGCTTTTTGTGATTATCTGCCAGCATCTAAGTTTTCCTTTCCATGTTGAAGGTTACAAACTATATTTAGTTCAGGCGCTGCCCTTCTTCGACCAGGTCGGGACGGGTTATAACCAGGCTGTACTGGCTAAGACCTTCAACCATTACCTGATCATCCTGCTGCCTGACCACCGTGACCGGCTGGAAAACCACCCTGCCCCCCTGGTTGATATAAACACCCAATTTTCCTTCTTCACTTTCATATAATGCATCTACTGGAATTATTATACCGTGATCCCGCAAATATAGTAAAGAAGCCTCGGCATACCTGACCTGGTCAAAACCGGGCAGCTGCTTATCAATGGTATAGGTAATTCGAACTTCCTGTTGAGCTTCATCGATATCATAATGTTCACGCCTGGCTGTAACTATTTCATCCGACGCAAAATCAAAAACGAATTCTACGCTGCTCAGTTCAGCAATAGTTCTGCCAGGATGGAGAGGCATTTTTATGCTGTAATACCAGTGCCAGTTATCAACTATCTTTATCAGGGGCTCTCCTGCTTCAACCAGGTCTGCCTCCGAAATATTATGCCCAGCCGGCTCAGCAGCTTCAAGATATAACGGCCCTTCATAATGCTCCCACCCATCGACGTAATGAGATACAAACCCTGCTATTTCGGTATGCAGCACCATAATTTCAGTAAACGATTCCATCGCCGGTAAACCTTCCTGCCCGGCTTCACCTCTTATTATTTCCTCTGTTAAGTCATCTATTTCTTCTCCAGGTTCATCAGTCTCATTTTCTGCCTGAAAAAAAATCTGCCAGTCATTAAAAAGCTGCTCCCTGAGATCCTCGTTTGGTTCCTGCTCATCCGAACCACGTAGTTTATCCATCTCATCCGGAGTTAGAACGCCAAAGGTAACAAGCTCTTTTCCTGCTGATATTCTTTTGCCGGAGGGAGTCATAGCCAGGATCATACCATCATTCGGTGCAGTGACCACTTCTTCACTGCGGGTAATTAATCCCCTGACATGGGTATCCCGCTGGATATAGCCAAGCTCGGCTTCAGTTATTTGCAGGCGCCAGGCCAGGTATTGATCTCCCAGCCAATGATAGCCGAGCTGCACAATAATAACCAGTGCCAAAAGCAGCAGTATATAAAAAACAACAGCCTGCTTTAGGTTTTGAAAACTAAAGCGCTTGTTTTCTCCGGAGAGGACTATAAATCCTTTTCTCTTAGCCTTGGTGCTTTTCTTTGCCAAACCTTTTCCCCCTGGTCAAAACTTTAAAGCGGCGAAACCGATCATTCTGCCGGTACTGCCAAGATCCCGGCGATATGAATAAAACAGCTCTTTATTGCAAGATGTACAGAGTGAACTATAATCCAGGTTATCTTTTTTAACTCCGCACCTGTGCAGCTGCGCCATGTTAATTTCTTTCAAATCAAGCTTGCAGGTATTATCTGCTTGAGTTTCCATATAAGGCAGCTCGTTCCAACCGGCCGAAGCAAATTTATTTGCAATATCAGCACCTACCTGGTAGCAATCCCTGCAAATTGCCGGGCTTAAAGCAACGAGCATATTTTCGGGCTGCACCCCGTATTGGTTAGTTATAAAATCTATTACCCGGGGCCCAATTTCACCTAAAGTGCCTCGCCATCCTGCATGAGCCAAAGCCACCAGTGGCTTTGCAGTTGAAACAATATAAATCAGCATGCAGTCTGCAGCATATGCGGCAAGAGGCAGGCTTTTCTCTGTGGTAACCAGGGCATCACACTCCCTGCAGGTGCTGCCTGGAAAGGCCCCTTCGCCATGGTTGGACGAATCAAACACGGCAAGGTCTGTTCCATGCACCTGGATAGCAGAAACAGTTTTCCTGTAATCATAATTAAATTCATCAAAAAAACGACGCCTGTTCTCAAGAACGTTTTCAGCGCTGTCTTCAGTATGAAATGCTGTATTAAGTGATGCTGTAGGACCTGTGCTGCACCCACCAAGGCGGGTGGAGAAACCATGATCAAACAGCCCGCTTTCAGCCAGGAGGGTTGACTGTAGGTAGGGTATAGCAGTTTTATTGTATAACTTGAATTTGATCGCCTCATTTATTAAGTCTGTATCAATTTTGATAGCAGGCCTTCGCTCGGCGTTCGACACAATTGTCGGTCGGCTTGCTCCCAGATCACAGCCTGACCAGCTCTCAGGGAGCGGGGCAGGTCAATCAGGCGCTGGTTGCGCGAACCGCGATAGGCCAGGTTATAATCCTGTTCAGCATGGATATATGGCCCGTCTACCAGCAGGTATGCTGAATTCAATAGAAAATGGGTATCCGGGTCCGAATCACTGGCTGCCAGCAGTTGTTCAAATGTATAACCACTGTAAAGGACCAGGTTGAGGCTGCGGGAGGTAACTTCCCTGGCAAGGACCGCCGCTGCCGGAACCTGCTCGAATGGTTCGCCTCCCGATAAGGTTATCCCATCCAGGAAACGACAGCTATCTATAATATCGGTCAACCCGGTAACAGTAATTTCGTATCCGGACTCAGGATCGTGTGTTTCCGGATTATGGCACCCGGGACAGCAATGAGAACAGCCCTGGAAGTACACTGAAAGGCGTACCCCCGGGCCGTCTACAATGCTATCTTTTTGAATACCGGCAATCCTCAGTTTCATCTTTTATCCCCGGGCACCAGATGCACCCGCCTGTCAGTAAGTTCTTTATATTTTGCCTCATTAAATCGCTCATCGGTGGAAAGGTAACCGGTAATGCGGCGAATCCTCCTGATATCAGGACTATCGCATTCCGGGCAGGTCTGGTTAAAAACCCCGCTGAATGAGCAGTTTCGGCACTCATCCAGTGGATAGTTAATACCTCCGTAGCCAACGTCAGACTCAGCCATGCTGCGGATAATCCGCTCAACTGCGTCAACGTTGTGAACCGGTGGAGCTTCAAGCTCGGTGTAGCTGATATGCCCGGCATTGCAAAGACTATGAAAATGCCCTTCGGCAGAAATTTTATCAAACATCGACATGGCATAATAGACCGGGATATGGAAAGAATTGCTATAATACTCCCTGTCGGTAACACCGGGAATTGTACCGTAACGTTTGCGGTCCATTGCTACAAAACGACCGGCCAGTCCCTCGGCTGGGGTAGCAACAAGGACAAAGTTAAGATCGTATTCATCACCATAACTGTCAGTCCTGCGCCGCATATGCTTGACAATTTTCAGGCCAAGCTCAAGAGCCTCGGCATCTTCACCATGATGCTTACCGATCAAGCCTTGCAAGGTTTCTGCAAGACCGATAAAACCGATAGCCAGGGTTCCGTGCTTGATAACTTCCCTGATCGAATCATCCGGGCCCAGTTTGTCAGAATCAAGGTAAAGCTTCTGCCCCATCAGGAAGGGTAAATCTCGAACCCGCAGCCTGGAAAGCACTTCAAAACGATGCAGCAGCTGCCGGGCGGCAGTTCGCATTAACCGATCAAGCTGAACAAAGAACAGGTCCTGTTGCCCGCGGCATTCCAGGGCAAGCCGGGGCAAATTCAATGTTACCGGAGCAATATTGCCCCGTCCGGCGGAGACTTCAGGACCGTGTCGGTTGGCAATAACCCGGGTGCGGCAGCCCATGTAAGAAACCTCTTCACCGTAAGCCCGGTTATAGGTTGTATCCATGAAGCTGAAAGTAGGATTCATCCTACGGGCTGCAACTTCAATAGCCAGTTTAAAAAGATCATAATTCGGATCATTTTCGCTATAGTTAACACCATTTTTTACCCTGAAAACAAGGTTAGGAAAAATTGGGCTTTCGCCGCGACCCAGTCCGCGTTTGAAAGCTTCGAGGATGGCCCTCGACACCATTCTTCCTTCTTCTGTAGTATCCGTCCCAAAATTAATAGAACTAAACGGAACCTGGGCCCCGGCCCTGCTGTGCATTGTATTAAGATTGTAAATCAAACCTTCCATAGCCTGGTAAATCTCTTCGTATTCAGGTAGATTTTTAAGTCCACGAATTACTTCACCCATGCTGCGATCAAAATGAGGGAAGCTTTGACCTCCAAACATATCGTTCTGGTTACTCTGAAGAATGATCGCTGCCTGGGCTGCAGCTGAAGCTATCCTTTTGGGAGGGCGGATATAACCATAACCTGTGTTAAATCCTTCCTTTAACATACTGGAAAGATCTATCTGCAAACAATTAAGTGTTTTGCTGTAGTAATCAAGATCATGAATGTGCATACCGCCCTCATCATGGGCACGGGCATATTCTTCAGGCAGCATATTGCTTAAGTAATACTGTTTACTGGCTGCAGTTGCTATCTGCAGCATTTTGGCTGAAGGTGAATTGCTAACGTTGGCATTTTCACGGCTGGTCTCAATCAGGATGTCTTTAACCACATCCATCAGCTCAGATTTGCCGTCACGAATACGTGTCCGGCGATCACGATAAAGAATATATGCTTTTGCGGTACGGGCATGACCATTTTCAATCAGGACTACTTCAACTTCATCCTGCACCTCTTCCACGGAAGGTATAACCCCGTTTTGAGACTTTTCTTCAAGGCTTTTAACTACCTGGCTGGTCAGATTTTCTGCGATTCCGCGATCACTTCCGCCAACCGCTTTAGCCGCTTTGAAAATCGCATCGGTAATTTTTTCCAGATCAAATGCTACCACTCGTCCGTCACGTTTGCGAATTTCCATAAATTTGCTTTCTATGCCTGTTTTGTGACCATCTTTTGTCGTTACTGCGCTTTCATTCAACTCAAATAACCTCCCTGTTTAGAACAGTACTCATAATCGGGGATTCAGAAATCAACAGTAATAATGACTTCCTTTTATAAATGATATGGCTGCGGTTATCTCTACTGAATTCTGGATCATGAACCTTTCTTTTCCTCAAGCATCTCTTCCAGTTCGGCTTTAAATGTTTCTACATCGGGAAACTGGCGAAAAACCGAGGCAAATCGGACATAGGCCACTTCATCAATAGCTTTTAGCTCTTTTAAAATAATGTCACCGATCTTGTCAGCAGGTACTTCCTTCGGATAACTGGAGCGCAAATCCTGCTCCAGTTTTTCAACAACTTCTTCCCAGCGAGAAAGAGGAATATTTCTTTTTTGGCCGGCTAAAACAAGCCCTTTCAGAA
>PXBM01000089.1 GCA_003566935.1 Syntrophomonadaceae bacterium
CCCGGTTTTATACCGTTATCAAGGCCGTTTTTCGTGAAAACGGTTTGAGAGGATTGGCAATTAATGTCAATCAATAAAGGTGGTACCGCGAGCCTCTCGTCCTTTAAAGGATGAGAGGCTTTTTGTATTGGAGGAGGGTAAGGCAAATGATAAAGGCAGCTGTTTTAGGGGCGACAGGTTATACAGGAATAGAGTTGATTCGCTTAATAAATGCTCATCCCGATGTCAGTTTGGTTCTGGCTACCTCAGAAAGCCATGATGGCAAAAAGATTAGTGATGTCCATCCCCAGTTTTACGATCAGACAGTTTTAATCCTGGAAAAAATGGAACCAGGCCAGGTACCTTCTACTATTGATGTCGTCTTTTGTGCCTTGCCTCATGGCAGTTCGGCAGAAGCAGGAGCAGTCCTGCATAAAAAAGGTTTCAGGGTGATTGATTTGAGTGCCGATTTCCGGCTAAAAAACCCTGCAGTATACAGCCAGTGGTACAACTTGGATCATCCTCACCCGGAACTGCTCGAATGCTCAGTTTATGGTCTTCCGGAGCTTTATAAAGAACAGGTTAAAAATGCCGGGCTAATCGCCAATCCCGGTTGTTACCCGACTGGTATTATTTTGGCCCTGGCGCCCCTTTTGAAGAATAACATGATTGATTTAAAAAGTATTATAATCGATGCCAAATCTGGTGTATCCGGTGCGGGCAGGGCCCCCAAGCAGCCTTTTCATTTTCCGGAGTGTACAGAGAATTTTAAAGCATATAGGGTTGCATCGCATCAGCATACACCGGAAATTGAACAGGAGTTGAGCCGCCTGGCTGAAAATCAGCTTAAAGTAACCTTTACTCCGCACCTGGTTCCGATGATTCGCGGTATTTTAAGTACTATTTACCTTAAGTTGAATAAAGAACAAAGTGAGAGTGAATTAAACAACTTATATCTAGATTTTTATGGTGGCAGTCCCTTTGTAAGAATATTAAAACCACCTGCTTTACCGGAAACCCGCTTTGTCAGGGGCAGCAATTACTGTGATCTTGCTCTAAAGCTTGATTCCAGAACCGGGCAGCTAATTATTTTTTCTGCCATTGATAACCTGGTAAAAGGAGCTGCAGGGCAGGCCGTGCAGAATATGAACCTGATGTTCGGCTTCTCTGAAACTGCCGGTCTTGGTCAGACGGCACATTAATTATAAATACCAGCGCCTGGTAGCAGTTATACGCACAAAAGCGCATTAGGATTTTTTATTGGAGGTATTTCTAAATGAGTGATCAAAAAAAATGGACAACAGTTGAAAACAGGAGTGTAACGCTGGCCAAAGGTTTTCAGGCCGGTGGGATTGCGGCCGGAATCAAGAACGGAAAAAAAGATGTAGCAATTATTTACAGTGAAAAAGAAGCTGTGGCCGCAGGAGTTTTTACCCTCAACCAGGTTAAAGCCGCACCGGTTTATCTTTGCCAGGAACACCTGGAAAATCCGATCCAGGCAGTAGTAATAAACAGCGGTAATGCCAATGCCTGTACCGGAGAACAGGGAACAAAAGATGCCTGGCTTATGGCTGAGAAAACAGCAGATGCTACCGGTTTAAAGCCACAAGAAGTCATGGTTAGCTCTACCGGGGTAATCGGTGTGCCCATGCCTATGAATAAAGTCACCGGTGGTATAGTTCAGGCAGCTGCTGCCCTGGGCACTGGAGAGGAATATGACCTGGCTGCTGCGCAGGCTATAATGACTACTGACACAGTAACAAAACAGACAGCTTTTCACTGCAGCACTGACGATGGAGAATTTCATCTAGGGGGTATCGCCAAAGGTTCCGGCATGATTTGCCCTAACATGGCGACGATGCTGGCTTTCCTGACAACTGATGTGAAAATTGAACGTACCCTGCTGCAGGAGCTTTTTGCAGATGCCTCTGACAAATCATTTAACTCTATTACCGTAGATGGAGATACTTCCACCAATGATACGGCTATAATCCTGGCCAATGGCTCAGCCGAAGGTATAGAAATTACAAGGGAGAGTGAATACCTGCCGCTTTTTAAAGAAATGCTGATCGAAGCCTGCCAGGAGCTGGCCAGAAAGATTGTTGAAGATGGCGAAGGTATAACCAAGGTTATAACCTTAAACATTAAAGGTTTAAATGATGAAAAAAGTGGGCGGGTTATGGCTTTGAGTGTCCTTAATTCGCCGTTGGTTAAGACGGCTTTCTATGGTGAAGATGCCAACTGGGGCAGGATCCTTGCTGCGCTTGGTTATTCAGGGATTAAATTTGATCCGGAGAAAGTTGATATTTATATCGGGCCATACCAGGTAGCTGAAAACGGTGGCTCTGTTCCATTCAGTGAAGAAAAAATGAAAGAAGTGCTTAAGAAGAGGGATATTCCGGTCCTGATAGATTTGAAAAATGGACAGGCTGAAGTTACGGCCTGGGGAACAGACATGAGTCATGAATATATCAGCATTAATGCAGATTATAGGAGTTAATGGAAAGCAGGGGATAACATGAATCAGGAAGCTCTTAAAAGTATACCAAAAGCAGAAGTATTAATTGAAGCTTTGCCGTATATGCGGAATTATACCGGGAAGTACTTTGTGATCAAGTATGGTGGTCAGGCCATGGTTAGCCCTGAATTAATGGAATCGGTAATCCTTGATATGATTCTTTTAAAGTATATAGGGGTTAAGCCGGTCCTGGTCCATGGCGGAGGAAAAGAAGTTAACCAGGTTATGGGCAAACTGGGGAAAGAACCACTTTTTATTAACGGGCTGCGTGTTACTGATGATGAAACCATGGAAATTGTAGAAATGGTTTTGAACGGCAAGATCAACCAGCACATTGTTAGCCTTTTTAACCAGCATGGCGGCAGGTCGACAGGGTTTAGCGGAAGGGATGGCCAGATCCTGCAGGCCAGGCGAATGGAGCCGCAGATGGTTAATGGCAATCCTGAAGAAAAGGTTGATTTAGGGCGGGTCGGTGAAATAATACAGGTGAATCCTGAGCTGATCAACACGGTCAGTGATAACGGTTATATCCCGGTCATATCTTCAATCGCGTCTGGTATCAACGGGGAGAGCTTAAATATTAATGCCGATCATGCCGCTGGTGAAGTTGCGGTAGCTCTTAAAGCTGAAAAATTGATTGTTTTAACCGATGTTGATGGAATATATCGGGTCACGGATAGTGAACAGCAATTTATTTCATCTGTCAGCCGGGGTGAGATCAGGGCCATGATTTTAAATGGTGAAATCAGTGGAGGGATGATACCCAAGGTTGAGGCTTGCCTGATGGGTTTGGACGGAGGAGTAAAGCGAACCCACATAGTAGATGGCAGGGTTCCACATTCACTGATCCTGGAGATATTTACTGATGCCGGCATTGGCACCATGGTTACCCAGTAAACTATAAGGAGGGTTGAAATCAATGAAGAAAGCGCAGGATTTGGAAAAACAGTTTATTATCAATACCTACAACCGCCAGGCTGACACGACACCATGTCTTGTCAGGGGGGAAGGTTCATATGTCTGGGATGAAAAAGGCAAAAAGTATCTTGATTTTCTTGGCGGGCTAGCCGTTAATGTAGTCGGGCATTGCCATCCGCAGGTGGTTGAAGCGATCTGTGAACAGGCTGGAAAACTGATTCACACCTCAAACCTCTATTATGGCGAACCCCAGGCTGAATTAGCCCGGGTTTTAGTCGAGAATAGTTTTCCGGATGGTAAAGTATTTTACGCAAACAGCGGCGCCGAAGCTAATGAGGCAGCAATAAAGTTGGCCCGCAAGAATAAAGAAAGTTGCTTTAAAATAATTACTGCTGAAAATTCTTTTCATGGCCGAACCATGGCAACAGTTACTGCGACAGGGCAGCCAAAATATTATCAACCCTTTGCCCCGGTTGTGGAAGGTTTTTCTTACGGCAAGTTCAATGACCTGGATTCATTTAAAGACCTGGTCGATAGCGAAACTGCAGCGATTATGATCGAGCCGATCCAGGGTGAAGGCGGGGTTCATGTTGCTAATGAATCATTTATCAGAGGCTTAAGAGAACTGTGTGACCATGAAGAAATATTACTAGTTTTTGATGAAGTGCAGTGTGGAATGGGCCGTACGGGTAAACTCTGGGCCTTTGAAAACTACGGGGTGAAACCTGATCTGTTAACTACAGCCAAGGGGCTCGGCGGTGGTATGCCGATCGGGGTGATGGTTGCAGCAGAAAAATATACTGAAGTATTAAAACCGGGCGATCACGCTTCTACCTTTGGCGGCAATCATGTTGTTTGCAGTGCGGCCCTTGCAGTTTTTGAACTTATCCTTAGGAATGGCTTTTTAGAAGATGTAAGCAGAAAAGGGACGATTATTCAGCAGGAAATGGAAAGCTGGATTAACGAATTTCCGGATCTGTTCAAAGAATACAGGGGGCAGGGTTTAATCTGTGCCCTGGAATTAAATAAAGCGACAGCCAAGGATATCTTGGCAAAATGTGTTGAAGCAGGGCTGCTGATCAATGCCATCGGCGATACAACCATTCGCCTGCTTCCCCCGCTGAACATTAGTGAAAGTGAACTAATGGATGGTCTCGGACTATTAAAAACCATTGCAAAGGCAGTTCATGAATAAATATTTTGGTTTTAGGTATTTTGTATGGTTTTCTAGCAGTTAAGTCAAACGGAGGCGATTCTAATGGCAAAAGAAAAAGTGGTACTGGCTTACTCGGGAGGATTGGACACCTCGGTTATTGTCAGGTGGCTCCAGGAAGAGTATGATTATGAGATCATTGCCCTAACTGCAGATGTAGGGCAGGGTGAAGGTGAACTGGAAGGGCTGGAAGAGAAAGCTATAAGAACAGGAGCTTCTCAAATATTTATTGAAAATATCAGGGAAGAACTGGTCAGGGATTATATTTTCCCCATGGTGCGTTCAGGCGCTGTTTACGAAGGCAAATATCTTTTGGGAACAGCAATTGCCAGGCCGGTTATCGGTAAAAAATTGGTGGAAATCGCAGAAAAGGTTGGAGCGACAGCAATAGCCCATGGCGCTACCGGTAAAGGTAATGATCAGGTTCGTTTTGAGTTCGCTGTCAAGGCATTAAATCCTTACCTGAAGATAATCGCTCCCTGGCGGGAGTGGAACCTGCGTTCACGTACTGATTGTATTGATTATGCCTGTCAATATAATATACCAATCCCGGTAACCGCAGAAAAACCTTATAGCATAGATCGCAATATCTGGCATATCAGTTTTGAAGGAGGGGTGCTTGAGGATCCAGCCAGGGAACCGGATCGCGACATGTTCAGGTTGACCTGCGACCCCCAGGATGCACCGGATGAGCCTGAAGCGCTGTCAATTAGCTTTGAAAAAGGAACTCCCTATGCCGTTAACGAGCAAAAATTAGAACCTGTCACCCTGGTGGAAGAGTTGAACCGTATTGCCGGTAAACACGGCATTGGTAGGGTTGACCTGGTGGAAAACCGCCTGCTGGGTATGAAGTCTCGGGGCATCTATGAGACTCCCGGAGGAACCCTGCTATCCTTTGCACATCGTGAATTAGAGCAGTATACCCTGGACAGGGAAACTTACCATTACAAGGAAATAATTGCTTTGAAATATGCAGAGATGATTTATTATGGTCTATGGTTTACTCCTTTACGTGAGGCGCTGGACAGCTTTATAACTACTACCCAAAAGACAGTGACCGGTACAGTAAACATGAAACTTTACAAGGGTAATATGGTTGTAACCGGCAGGGAATCTGAGCATACTCTTTACAATCCTGAAATAGTTACTTTTGAAGCTGACGAGTTGTTTAACCAGAAAGATGCTGAAGGGTTTATAAATCTTTACGGTCTGCCGCTTAAAGTAAAAGGAATGATGGATTGGCAAAAAAAGCAGATTCTTAGGGAGGTGAAGAAAAGCTGAAAAAGCCATGGCAGGGTCGTTTTACAAAAGATACTGCAGAAACAGTTCTGCATTTCACCTGTTCTTTGCCCTATGACAAGCGATTGGCTTTCTGTGATATCCAGGGCAGTTTAGCCCATGTTGAAATGCTGGCTGAAAAGGAAATAATCAGTTTTGAAGAATCAAGCATGATCATAACGGGCCTGAAAGAAATTCAGGAAGAGCTGGTTGAAGGCGTTTTCCCTTATGATCTTGAATTCGAAGATATTCACATGAATATTGAGAAGCGGCTTACTGAGAAGATCGGACCGGTAGGCGGTAAGCTGCATACCGGGCGCAGCCGAAATGACCAAGTTGCCCTGGATATGCATCTCTATATGAAAGAAGAAATAGTTGCCATCGATAACTTACTTGTGCAGCTTCAGGAAACTATGATCGAGCTGGCCGAAAGGTACCAGGGTGAAATTATTCCCGGTTATACTCACCTGCAGAGAGCACAACCTGTACTGCTTAGTCATCATTTGATGTCTTACTTCTGGATGCTGAAAAGAGATCGTGGGCGCCTGACTGGTGTATTTAAAAGAGTTGATTTGATGCCGCTTGGTGCCGGTGCTCTTTCCGGAACCGGCTTTCCGATTGACCGGCAGATGGTTGCCGAAAAGCTTGGCTTTTCTAAGCTTTATGAAAATAGTATAGATGCTGTAAGCGACCGGGATTATGTTATTGAATTTTTATCATTCTCCTCCATTCTAATGATGCATTTAAGCCGGCTCTGTGAAGAATTGATCATGTGGAATTCAGCCGAGTTTGGTTTTATAGAGCTGGACGATGCCTATACTACGGGTAGCAGCATGATGCCGCAAAAAAAGAATCCTGATGTGGCAGAACTTATTCGCGGTAAAACCGGCCGTGTTTATGGCAGCCTGTTCTCTATCCTGACTGTAATGAAGAGCTTGCCCCTGGCCTATAACAAGGATATGCAGGAAGATAAGGAGGGCCTTTTTGATACAATTGATACACTGAAAGCCCTTTTGCCGCTTTTAGCAGAAATGCTTGAGACGATGGTGGTAAATAGTGATAGGTTGAAGCAGGCGGTAGACGATGATTACCTCTGCGCAA
>PXBM01000038.1 GCA_003566935.1 Syntrophomonadaceae bacterium
AAAAGCAGAGAATACCCGGTTACTATTATATCCGCAGACCTAGATGGTTTAAAGCTTATTAATGATACTATGGGCCATGAAGCAGGAGATAAGCTGCTGCAAGGGTGTGCGCTTGTTCTGCGGAAATCACTGCGCAATTCAGATATACTTGCCCGGGTTGGCGGAGATGAATTTTCTGCAATATTACCTGGTACGGACAAGAAGACCGGTGAAACAGTGGTTCGACGGATCAGGCAAAATGTTAATAAATATAATCAGAAAAATAAGGAGCTTCTCCTCGGAATATCTCTAGGAGTGGCAACTGCTGAAAAAATAGATTACTCACTTAGTGATCTTTTTAAACGTGCAGATGACATGATGTACAGGGATAAGCTTTACAGCAGTACCAGCAGCCGAAGCAAGATTGTGCAGAGTCTGCTTGCTGCCCTGGCAGAAAGAGATTATATTACAGAGGGTCATGCCCGTCGATTAGAAGAACTGTGCAGAGCAGTTGGGGAAAAAATAGAGCTTTCGTCTCACCAGCTATCAGATCTGGCTCTTTTAGCACAGGTTCATGATCTTGGTAAGGTTGGCATTCCCGATACCATTTTATTTAAGCCGGGTCCTCTAAATGAAGAAGAGTGGGAGATAATGAGGGGGCATCCTGAGAAAGGTTTCCGAATTGCTTCATCGTCCCCTGATTTATCCGGAGTGGCAGAGCTAATCCTTAAGCACCATGAGCGCTGGGATGGTAAGGGCTATCCACTTGGTTTAAAAGGAACTCAAATTCCTGTTGAATGCCGTATTTTGGCCATGGTTGATGCTTTTGATGCTATGATCAGCCAGCGTCCATACAATAAAACTAAAACTCCCGAGGAAGCAATAAAAGAAATAAAAACTTGTGCCGGAAGTCAGTTCGATCCGAACCTGGTTCCGGTTTTTCTGACTATACTTAAAGAGCTAACAAGTTTAAATGTTGAAACATAGTTAGCAGGGTAAACCAATAATCTTTTTCTTTATTATTCCGCTAGTAACCCGTCGATCCAGATCCCACTGGCTGTCCTGCCATCAGGGTGAATCATGGTTCCTTCTCCGTGAGCTTTGCCATTTTTCAAGAAACCGACATATCTTTCTCCCCTGGGAAAAATCATTGTGCCATAACCTTCTATGCGACCATTATTAAAGTTGCCGACATAAACCCTACCGTCCGGGTGAGCCCAACGACCCTCACCATGTGCTAACCCGTCTTTTAAAGGGCCATTATAAGTTCCTCCCAGCAAAGGAATAGTTTCTTCTCCGGCAGTCCCATTTTCGGGAGAAGCAGTATCTGATTCTGTGGTGTTATCTGTCGAAGAGTCTGGCGGAGCTGTTTCTGCAGCTGCTTGGTCTGCGGTTTCTGTTTCTTCAACTCTACTCTCTCCTGTTTTGTCATCATCTGCAGTTGTTTCTTCCCCAGTTTGAAAGCTTTCATCATCGAGTTCTGCAACGCTCCAGCCAAAAATTTCATCAGATGCAAAATAATCATTTTCAGGTTGCTCAGGCTCTGTTGGCTCTTCAGCAGCAACAGGTTCAAATTCAAAGAATGGGTTTGCTGTTTCCGGGGTGTCGCCTGTGAGGAAAAGGGAAATGATTGCTACACCGAAAACTATAAAGAGCGCGGCTGCAGCTACAGCTATTATAAAGGTTTTATTTTTAACCGGTTTTGGTTGGCCAGGTGATGCAGGGGCTGATTTTGCCGGGGGCGGAGGAGGGTTGTTCGTTTCAAGATCGGAGTTAATGATCAGGCCCGGTATTTTTTCTGCAGAAATCCAGCCTGTTTGTTCATTATTCCAGACCAGGGTGTTCCCAAATATTCTATTTTCCCGGGCTTCCTGCCAAAGCTGTTCCCAGTTGTAAGGGCCTAGCTGTTGTTCATCTTTATAAACATACCACTGAGCTGATGTTTTTTCATTCATGTTTATTCGACCTCCTCAATCCCTGATGCGTCTTTTTGCTTTAGTGCAAAAAACGCCCAGGCAGTAAAAATTATTAATGCAGTGCCGTATACTATTGGTCCCCTGATTATATTGGATAAATGATCAGCAGCCGGGAAATCCCTGAAGAAGTATGTTGTCAACCTGCCGGCAGTAAATACTATGCCGAAAACTGCTGCAGCCAGGCCGCTTTTAGTTTTCCTGGAGAGAACTAACCATGCTGCCAGTGAAGCGGTTATTGCTGCTGCCATTTCGTAAAGCTGTGTCGGGTGAACAGCAGCAGGGAAAAAGAAAGATAGTTCACTGGCAGTGCTCAGTTGAGCCTGGTGGGCCGGCGAAAAAGGTGGAAACCTGATGCCAAAAGGCATATCGGTTGATACACCGTAACAGCAGCCGTTCAAAAAACAGCCCATCCGCATTATGGCCGCTGAAATCCCCAGGTGTGGGGCCAGATGATCTGTGAGTTTTAGAAACGGCAGTTTAATAGTTTTATTGATTAACCACCAGGCCAAAAGCGAAACTGCCAGGCCACCGTATAATGTAAAGTTGCTAAGGTGTAACCGGGCCAGGATAGAGGGGTCTTCCGTAACCTGTGGCCAGTATAAAATTGCATACAGCAGCCTGGAACCAATAAAAAAAACTGCGATAATAACGGCGATCATAGTAATATTCTGAGCTGGAAAAAGATTCACCCGCCGCAAATGTAAGTAAGCTGCAGTTGAGAGGTAGCAGGCAGCCAGGACCCCGAAAAAACGGTAGGAACTGACGACAAAATTTACGTTTTCGCCCAGGCTCAGATCAACAAGAATAGGGTGCATCTGGCAGGTCCTTTCATCTTATTCGCTTAAAGGTTCAACCCGTTCAATTCTCCAGTTTCCCGACATAAAATCTATGTTATTGGTGGGCAGGGCAAAGCTGCCCGACATATTGTTTCCACCTTCAAGTCTCCCCTTGAAGAACGTCTTAGATCCGTCATCCTCATCGACCAGGATAAATTCGAGGACGTTGTTTTCAAATGTAGCGGTAAACTCCCGTCTGTCGCTGGATGCAGACATATCTTCCGGCAGCACCTGGTCAACGTGTATGTCAAGGGTGCTATTATACAGGTTACTTTCGCCAATCCGATCCAGTCCCATGGTTATGGGGATATCAACATCTATCAGGTGTTCTTCTACCGTTTGTTTTATGACTTCCCACATGGTTTCGCCGAACTCGTTTTCACAGCCTTCCACCTGATCGCTGACTTCAGGATCTGAAGGGTCATAATCCTGCAGTGCCCAGTATTCTATAACCATAAACCCTTTCCAGCTTCCGCTCAAGTCTTCCTCAACAGCTCCGATAGTAATAACTGTATCCGGAACAGAAACCGTAAATTCAACTATTTCAGCAGGCTTATCATCTCTCATGTCTGCAGCATTTTTGTAAAGCCTGATTTCATTTGGTGCGCCTGCTGACAAATGTCCAAGAACGGTAAAAGATGCCCTGACATGACCATTTTCATCCAGCCGACCTGTCCACATTCTTGGATCGGCATCTTCTGTGAGGGGGCCGAACTGGACAATATAACCGGGATATATTAGGTCTTCACCTTCTGCAGTTGCCTCCTGGAGGTTGAGGTTAACTACCTGGTTAAACTTGGCTCTTAGCCGGTTAAGCTCTCGTTTGTACTCTTCTTCCTGTTCGTAACGCACCTTTTTTTCAAGCTGCCTGAAAACGGGCTCCAGGGTTTCGTTTAGCAGCTGGCTTTTGTAAGCATTGGCAATATCGTCTTTCAATTTTTCATTTAGGCCGCCGCCACCGGCAAAACCGTGTCCCTGGGCTTCGAGCTGGTAAATAGCCTGGGAAGTTTCATCTTGCCAGAAAAGGTAGGTATAGCGATTCAAATCATTTTCTAACATACGTCTGAATTGTTCAGGTGAATCGGCATAATCGTGAATATCTTTAATTCGCCTGTACCAATCAGCTCCGCTTCTTGCATGGTTTTCACGGTAATAAAGTTCATAGGCTTTGCTCCATACTTCCTGCCGCCCCTTTATCAGCTGCTCCCTTAACTTGGTTAAAGAGTAATCGATGGCGGTTACTCCAATCATTGAAACTTTTAAAGCTTTTGTGCCCCACTTACTAATAGCCAGGCCCTGTGCAGTGTTAAAGGTATTAACTGCCATGGCCCGCTGGTCGCCTCTGCTGTAATCAACAGCCAACTGGGCTACAGCCAGGGCTGTTCCTACGTTGGTCATGGCATCCGAGAGGCCGGATATGAACTCAGAACTGTATGCAAGCCCTTCCATTTCAAAGATTGCTCCCGATGCCTTCAGCCAGTCATCGGTTACAGATTTTCCGAGATTCCATGCTTTTCCTCCGGTAGTTAGCTGGTTATTAATCAGTTCTTCGATTACTTCTGCGTGCATGTCTCCATATTTAATGAATTGGTCATGAGCTTCAAAAAGACCCGGAGCAATTCTGGTATACCTTGTTCCCTCTCCGGAAATGGTAAACGAGCCATAAGTAGACAGGTGGTTGGTTGTTATTATGATCCTGTTGTTTGCTTCGTCAAGCTCAAAGACAACAGGTTCCCAGCTGTTTGTGTTTTCATTAAAGTAGCCTGCTCCTACGGTTCCATCTGTAGGTTCGTAAGGAATGCTTAATGTGTAAAGACCGGAATCCTGGGGGGCTCCTTCAAGGCTGAAGCTATAGGCATTAACTTTTGCATCGGGTACAGGCTCTGGGGCGGACATTTTTGTTACTTTTAAGTTTGCTTCTGATTCCGCGAGATATAGCGGGGACATTTCCAGCCCTACACCGTTATATTCAAAACCGGGATTGTCAGCGTTAATAATATTTGTTTGGCTTCCGAAGTCGCTCTGTTCATCTGCTTCCAACTGCTTTGCGCTTCTAAAATAAAAATCTGGGTCTATCCCAAAAAGGTAAGTACCATCTTCGCTGACCGGAGCATAGTCGCCAGGGGAGCTTCCGCCAGTAGAAGATGTAAGGTTAGCGATACGGGGTATAATCAGTACTGCAGCGGCGATAATAATTACTGCAACAACAGCCAGAGCGAAAGTGAGTGGACTTTTCTTTTTTTTGGCCATATCCTGGGTGTCTTTATTTCGAGAAGAAAATAGTCCGGTTAATTCGGGGGTTTGATTGACAACAACCCATTTTCCGGTTGACTCCCGCCAGGCCAGGTCTTCTGGCTCAATATTTCCCGTCTGGCCATAATGTGTAATTTCTTCCCAACTAAAGGGCCCGTATCTCTCACCTTCCCTGGACAGATACCACTTTTCAGACATTTGACCCCACTCCTTTACCCTGAAATTATCAACTAAGTTGCTATATCAATGCTGTTGCCTGCTGAAGAAAACTGTTCTCGCTGATCGTTTAGGCAGGAACTACACCGGCTTAGCTTAACCAACATTTTCATGCCTGCACTATATGCTCGCTTCGGTTTTTTTCAGCAAGCTGAGCAGCTACGTATGTAAAAAGCAACTTGAATAATATATATAATGAACACATTAACAGTTATATTTATCCAGGCAAAAACTAACTGCTACTAGCGGATATATTTTCAAACAATGGTTTAATCGAGCGAAAAAATCAATAATTGCATTATCAGCTGCTTCAATATTTAGTTATCTGGGTAAGCACATGCAAGCCAAAAATAATATAAGCTATTTGATTTAAAAAAACAATAAAAAAATAATGGAGCCATTTATTATTTAGGTTTGCCGAAGATTTTATAACAAGTAAGAAAGCCCCGGCATTTATCCGGGGCTTTCACTATAAATTTTTATTTAACTTTTTCTTTAAGTGCTTTGCCTGCCTTAAATGCAGGAATATTTTGAGCAGCTATTTTAATAGTTTCACCGGTGCTCGGATTACGCCCTTCCCTTGCCTCTCTTTTGCGAACTTCGAAGGTGCCAAATCCAACCAGTTGTACTTTTTCGCCTTTTGCCAGTGAATCTGTTATGGAGTCGATTACTGCATTTACTGCTTTTTCTGAGTCTTTTTTCATCATACCAGTTTTTTCAACTACATTGTCTACCAGTTCAGATTTGTTCATTTAATACACAGCCCCTTTAAAAAAAGAATTATTTTTGATGAATGGAAGATTAAAACTTCAGGTTTACCGGCTTTACTGCTAAAGTAACACCTCCTCGAAATAATAAATCTTTCAATGTAATATAAGACAACCACAAAGGCTGCCTCAAGTATAACTCGTGTTGACTATAAAAATCTTTTCTCTCGGCAACCTGGCAGTCCGATTATAGGCCCCATGGCTTTGCGTCCCCATATTACTATGAGTTTGCCTTTTCCCCTATGTGTTTGCATTATATAAAGCAATAGCTTGCAAGTCAATAAGATATGCTTAACTTGACTGCTTATCTATAAAAGAAGCTAAGCCTCTCGAAGCATTTTAACTAGCAGGGTTATATATGGCCAGAATTGTTTAAATTTAAATTGACAAATATTATACAATATTAGTATAATTGCGACATAAGCGATTGTAACCACTACAGGTTTTAATATTAGTACTCCTCCTGGTTTGAATTAAGTGTTGTAATTCACTTCAGTAATTTAACAAAGTCGGACTTGCTATTTCACGAAAATCTCATAAGGCTTTTAGCCGATAACATCATGCTCTTGACGACATCTTACCTTATTTTAATAGGGCTTATATGCTCGTATAGGAGGTGGAGCCTCGAAATAATTAAAATATTATTGGTGTGTTGTCGGTTTTTTTATTTATTAGATGGTAATAAGAATATAAAAAGTGAAGGAGGGCTTAGCGAATGTTTGATAATAAAAAAGCTGAAATAATGAAGGATTTTGTAGGTGCATTTGCAAATAATAATTTTGAAAAGGTTAAGTCTTTATGCACAGATGATTTTGTTTGGTATACTCCGATGAAAAAAGTAAATGGCCTGGATGATCTGGAAAACTACTTTCAATGGATTGCCGATACAGTGGAAGGTTGTAAGGTTACTGAAACCGGGGCTGGTATCATGGTGAAAGGTGATACAGC
>PXBM01000273.1 GCA_003566935.1 Syntrophomonadaceae bacterium
ATATCTTTAATGGTAATTAACCCCTTAAGGTTAAAATCATTATCTACAATAGGCAGTTTTTCAATTTTGTGGCGGCGTAAAATTTCCTGGGCTTCCTGCAGGGTTGTACCCTCGGGAGCAGTAACCAGCATTTCGTGAGTCATGGCTTCACCTATTGGCCGGGAATAATCTTCCTCAAAACGCAGGTCGCGGTTAGTAATAATACCGACCAGTTTCTCGCCGATTGTTACAGGCACACCGGAAATTCTGTAGCGCTCCATTAAAGCTGCGGCATCATTAAGAGTGTGGTCCGGAGTAAGCCTGAAAGGATTGGTGATAACACCATGCTCGGAGCGCTTTACTTTATCTACCTCTTCTGCCTGTCTCTCGATCGTCATGTTGCGGTGAATTACGCCGATCCCACCTTCACGGGCGATCGCGATGGCCATCCTGGCCTCTGTCACCGTATCCATACTGGCAGAAAGCAGGGGGGTATTAAGCTTAATATTTTTAGTTAAACGGGTTGTTATTTCAACATCACGAGGCAATACTTGTGATCGGGCGGGCACCAATAAAACATCATCAAAGGTTAGTCCTTCAAATGAAAACCTGTCAGCCTTCAAAATGCACTCCTCCCGCATATATCGTGTAGTTAATTGCAGTAATCATAACAAACGGCCCTGACAGTGTCAACCTTAAAGAACCTGCAGCACGCATTGTTTGAAACACTCCAGGCCTCGCTTTACCGACATTTCCATATCTGCGTTTTATGCTCGCTTCAGTTTTCTTTAGCAAGCCTTGCAGTTACTACATTAATTATAAATGTGCCTTGAGGGTTAAATCGGCAGGATAACTGCGAATAAATAAAGAATTCAAATAGAAGTGTTAAAGAATTTCTGAAGGGAGGCTGTTCATTTGCCACATCTTGAAATAGACAACCACCGTTATTATTATGCCGGTGACTTCAATCGCGCAGGCACAACGTTAATATTCTGTCATGGATCAGGAGGACGCCATCACCACTGGGTTTATCAACTTAAAGGCTTAAAGGAAGCTGCAAACCCGATCGCTGTAGATTTGCCCGGTCACGGTCGGTCAGAAGGCAAACCGTCTGATGATATTGCCGTTTACAGGGACTGGATGCACCGTTTTCTTGAAAAAAGTGGATTGGGGCCGCCGATCATAGTAGGTCACTCCATGGGCGGAGCTATCGCCCTTGATTATGCACTGCAACATCCTGATCACTACCTTGGCCTTGTACTTGTAGGTAGCGGGGGCAGGTTGCGGGTTCTGCCTGCTTTCCTGGAGGAACTGGAAAAAGGGACTGTCCCCGATGCATTATCGGAATACCTTTATGGACCGGCCGCTTCCAGGGAGCTGCTTGAAAAAGGCAGGAAAGAAGTAAAGGATACTGCCGCATCGATCTATTTTGCCGATCTGACTGCCTGCGATAAGTTTGATGTTATGGATAAGCTGCATCAGATCACTAAACCGGTATTAATGGTATGCGGCAGCGAGGATCGGCTAACTCCAGTAAAATACAGCCGTTACCTGGAAGATAAACTCATCAACAGCCAGGTTACAGTAATCGACGGTGCAGGACATATGGTCATGCTGGAAGAGCCCGACCAGGTAAACCAGGCTATCACAAAATTCACAAAGCAGTTTTAAGAGGAGGACAACACGATGGAGAAAAAACGTAGCTTTTTTAACCTGGAGGAAACTTTAAAGCAAGCCGCCATGACATTCTCAGTTTTACCTCCTACCGAAATTGCTGTAAATGCAGGGGTTGAGCTAGGGGAAGACGGCAAAACATTAAAAGTGCCATTTATTGACCAGGTTTTTCTGGTCAAACATCCGGAAGGAAAGGTGAAAACTCCTGATGGAGAAGATGCGTCAATTTACCTGGCTATAATCATCCTCCATTACCTGGCAACTGCCGACGGCAAACCGCTAACAGGACGCTGGATTGCTTACCGTCACCTGCCGGGGGGAGATATTTACATTGATCCCTTCCAGAAAAGGGCTATTACACCCTTTTTAAAAACTTTCGGCGAACGCCCCGAGGATTTTAAAAAAGCCGCCGCTGCCCTGGGAGGATACAGTGCAGAAACCAGCGGTATCAGCATGGTCATCCCGGTCATGCCACGGGTACCTATATGTTTTTCTATTTGGCCCGGCGATGATGAACTGTCCGCGTCAGCGAACATTTTATTTGATGAGGCAGCTGCTTCTTACCTGCCGACAGAAGATTATGCCCACCTACCGGCAATTGTAAATGGCGCAATGAAGGGGAAACTCTAAACTCTCATCTTTATATTTCCCTGCGACCATCCAGGGCACGGCTTAAAGTGAGATCGTCGGCATATTCAATATCGCCGCCGACGGGAAGGCCGAAAGCAATGCGCGTAACCCTGATTCCCAGGGGCTGAAGCAGCCTGGCTAGGTAGCCGGCTGTAGCATCCCCTTCTACATTAGGGTTTGTTGCAATTATAACTTCCGTAACTCCTTTTTCTTTAATTCTTTCTACAAGGCGATCCAGCTTTAATTCTTCGGGGCCAATCCCATCAAGCGGCGAAAGAGCACCGTGTAAAACATGGTAAAGGCCGCGGTATTGTCCGGTCCTTTCCAACACAAGAACATCCCGCGGTTCCTGGACAACACAAATCAGGCCCTGATCGCGTCTTGTATCACTGCAGTATGTACAAAGCTCACCTTCCGCCAGGCTTCCACAGGTAGAGCAAAAACCCAGTTTGTCCTTGGCCTCGACCATAGCCCGGGCAATAGCCACAACATCTTCCCGTGAACAACCCAGCAGATAAAAAGCAATTCTCTGGGCTGATTTCTGACCAATCCCGGGAAAACGGGTCAAAGCATCAACCAGCTTCTTCAAATAAGCAGGATAAGCCATAATTTAAAACATTCCCGGGGGCAGGTTCATCCCACCGGTAAGTTTTTGCATTTCCGAGGAAACCATTTCATCAACCCGGTTAAATGCTTCATTGACAGCTGCAATAATCATATCTTCAAGCATCTCGCGGTTATCAGGATCTATTGCTTCAGGGTCAATTTGCAGTGACACCAGTTGCTTCTGTCCATTGGCAGTAACCCTGACCGCCCCTCCTCCGCTTGAACTATCAACCGTTCTCTGGGCGAGATCTTCCTGCAGGCGGCTCATTTCAGCCTGGGCTTTTTGCAGCTGCTTCATCATTTTTGACATTCCTCCGTTAGGCATTGGCTAACCTCCTCTCAGTCTGTATCGATCAATTTGCCACCAAAAAGCTCCATTGCCTCTTCTGCTTTTGGTGTTTTTTTCTTGTTTGAGCCTGTTTGCTCTTCGGAAGCAGAAGGCAATCCATCTGATTCTTTCTGTTCAGCCGGCTCCGGTTGCTCCGCAGTAAATTGTTCGGGTTCATCTTTTCTTTGAGTATCCTCAACCGCTTCAGTCTTTAAATGCTGTGCTTTGTCTTCAGGTAATTTTTCTTCCTCATCCTGTTTATCGACCACTTCCGCCTTGATAGAGATTTGATCTCCGCAAAAGGCAGAAAGAATTGTTTCAACTATCTTCCTGTGACTGTCTTCCATAATTCTGATCTGATGAATAGCATATTCCCTGCTGTATTGCAACTTTACCATATGCCCGCTGCATTCAACCAGGCGGGCCGGATCCAGCCAGGCAGCGGTACTTTTTTGCCTTCTTTTCACTTCCTCCAGAAGCCGGGGCCAGGCGTCCTTAAGTTTAGCAGTACGATCTTCTGCGGGGACAGTTTCACCACTTTCATCTGCCGCAGCTTCATTGCCGGCTGATACATCTTCCGGCTTAACCTTTTTCTCTGCATCTAAAACTTTTTCAGACTCTCTTCTGGTATCAGGTTTACCCGCAGTTTCAACTGGAGAGGCAGCTGTTTCCTGCTTTCCGTCCTGCGTTACGGCAGGCTCAGCAGCTGCCGTAGAATACAACACTGATGCCGGCTTGACCCGCCCGTGTATCAGGCGAACCAGGCGGATAAAACCAACTTCCAGGATATAGCGGGGGAAGTGCGCATGGCGTAATTCAGAGCTGACTTCATGTAACAATTCAACCACATCAAGCAGCAAATTACTTTCAATCTTACCGTGATAGCGGGAGACAAGCTCTTCAAAGCCATGCATTTTGTTGGCTGACTGCCCGCTTCTACTGCTTTCTGAAAGCAGCAGACGGGTAAAAACAAAAGTTAAGTCACGCATGAAAAGGTTCAAATCCCGACCGCTGAAAACTACTTCCTCCAGGGTCGACAACCCCAGATCCAAATTGTTTTCAACTGCTGCTTTAACCATACTTTCAATGGTGTCCACCATGGTAGCGCCGGTAACAATCCGAACCTGCGCTGCGTTAATCTTTTCTTCCCCATAAGCGGAACACTGCTCTAATATACCCAGCGCATCTCGCAGCGATCCATCGGCCAACCTGGCTATTAAGGTGACGGCCTCTTCATCTGCCTGCCATTCCTCTTTCTTAATAATATCTAGTAACCGCTGCCTGATCTGTTCTACCGTGAGCAGGTGAAAGTCAAAACGCTGACAACGTGAAACAATAGTCGAGGGCAGGCGGGAAGGATCGGTCGTAGCTAAAATAAACACCACATTTTGCGGAGGTTCTTCGAGAGTTTTTAAAAAAGCATTGCCCGCTTCAGGGGTAAGCATATGCGCTTCGTCAATTATATATACCTTGTAGCGGCTTTCACCGCTGGCGAAGCGGCTTCTTTCCCTAAGTTCGCGAATTTCATCAATTCCACGGTTTGAAGCCGCATCCATTTCGATGACATCAATAGAAGATCCGGCAGAAATATTTTTACAGGGAACACATTTTCCGCAGGGTTCTGCAACAGGATAATGTTCGCAATTCATGGACCGGGCTAATATTTTTGCTGCTGTTGTTTTACCAGTTCCCCTGGGGCCACAAAAAAGGTAAGCATGGGCTAGCCGCCCGCTGCAAAGAGCATTGCTCAGTGTACGGGTAATATGTTCCTGCCCTGTCATGTCTGCAAAGGTAAGGGGCCGGCGGCGGCGATAAAGACTCAGGTAAGCCACGTATTCTATACACCTCTTATTATTCCCCAGTTATAGCTGCAATAGTATCAAGAACCTTGATTGCTTCCGCCATTTTTAAAATTAAAGGCCGTGCACCTGCCTTTGACCGTCACTTCCAGGCGCTAACCAGGCAGTTAGCTCTGTCCCGGCGCTCCCGTGGCACCCGCAATAACTCACTTACCGCTGCTTCCTTCCGGACCTGACGGGGTTCATGAGCTTGCGCCGCACGGGACCGGGCCTTCAACACCACTTACCTGGTGCTGGCCCCAAAAGTGCGCGGCCGGGGGCAGGAATTAAACCCCGCTATAGCGGATTGCGGGTTCAGGGCACCGCTACCTCCCCGTCTAGCACGACCAAACCATAAAAATGGCGGAGAGAGAGGGATTCGAACCCTCGAGACAGGGTTTTGCCCCATCTACTCGCTTTCCAGGCGAGCGCCTTCGACCAACTCAGCCATCTCTCCACGTAAACTTATCTAGATTATCTTGCGGAGATATTATACAATGAAAGCTATTCATTTTCAACCATTCTGGCTTAACGGTATTCGGGATTGGGATGGTCAAATCGGCAGCCGGCCGCCCATATTGTGCGCTGGTTCCCGTGTGCCGGTATGCCATCTTTGTCTTTAAACATCCTTGCCAGGTGCAGCAAATTCCAGGTCATAAAAGTGGTGTTGCGGTTAGTAAAGTCGCTTTCCGGTCCACCTGAATCAGGATCCAGGTATGATGGACCCGGTCCAATCGGACCAAGCCAGCCGGCGTCAGCCTGGGGCGGTATTACGTAACCTACATGCTGTAGTGAATAGAGAATACCCATACCACAGTGTTTTACTCCGTCTTCATTGCCGGTTACCAGGCATCCGCCCACGCGACCGTAAAAAACATACTGTCCTTTATCGTTAACATCACCGGAATGCCCGTAAAGCCTCTCAATTATTTTCTGGCAAATGGAAGTTTTTTCACCGAGCCATATGGCTGTACCAAGTACCAGGATATCTGCCTCCAGCACTTTCTTGTAAATTTGCGGCCAGTCGTCTTTATCCCAGCCATGTTCGGTCATATCTGCATAAACTCCGTTAGCAATATCATAGTCAACAGCCCTGATAACCTCTACGGCCACCTTGTTCTTTTCCATGATTGCCTGGGAAACCCTGATTAAACCTTCGGTGTGAGACAGCTCGGGGCTTTTTTTCAGGGTGCAGTTAATAAAAAGAGCTTTTAAATCAGAAAAATCCCACCTGCTGGTCTTACACAGCTCTTCCTGCTTCTGGTTGAGAACATTCTTAGTCACAATGATCACCCTTTCTTTTAGTTTACCAATGATAATATTTTTCTTTAATTTTTCCCGGATCAACCCCAAACCTGTAGGCAAACAGCGCATAAAATATCAGGTACAGGTTTCGCATAGGGCCTTCCCGGTCAAACTTGCGGCTGCTGCTGATTATCGGTCCCTTAAGCAGCACGCATTTGCCAGATCTTTTCAGACGGCGGCTGAACTCAACATCAGCCATGATGGGCATTGAAGCAAAGCCTCCCAGCTCGCGGAAAAGATCTGCGCGAACAAAAATACCACGATCGCCAAAATAGGTGCCGGTAAGACGGCAGTAGAGATTGCCGCCCATGCTCAAAAGCCGGTAATGAAGTCTTGTTCCATCGAGTTGCATGGTAAATGCACCGCCTGCAATTCGGGAAATAGTTAATTTAATTCGTTTCAGGCAGCCCGGAGTAAGACGGCAATCTGCATGCAGAAACAGAAGAACCTCACCACTGGACTGGGCCGCACCTGCATTTAGCTGGGCCGGTAAATCAGCTTTATCCATAACAATTACTTTATCTGTGTAGTTTTTGGCAACCTTTACCGTATTGTCTTCACTGGCCCCGTCAACTACGATTACTTCCACATTTTCCTGCTGG
>PXBM01000042.1 GCA_003566935.1 Syntrophomonadaceae bacterium
ATGATTACCGAATTTGTTGAAAAACCGCTGACCGGGGAAGGGTGGATCAATGGCGGTTTTTTCGTAATTGAGAAGGAGGCGCTAGAATATATTAAGGGTGATCTGCCCTGGGAGAGCGAGCCGATGCGCAATATTGCTGCTGAAGGAGAGCTGGTCGCTTACCGGCACGATGATTTCTGGCAGTGCATGGATACATACCGTGAGCTTAAAATACTGGAGAACTACTGGAGAAGCGGAGAGGCTCCCTGGAAGATCTGGTAGAAGTTTTGATTTGGCAACATTTTGTATCATGTTATCCAGCGTATTAAGTTGAGTTAAAATGGATTAGAAACATGGATTAAAAACACAGCTTGTCATTTTATTGAGTTATTAATTACTGATGCTGTAAATCAAGTTACACTTTTATTTCAGTTATTTAGCTATAGATTATCAGGTAAGCTGGGGGTTAGATAATGGCATGGCAGAAAAGTAAAAAAAAGGGTAACCAGGCTGATCCGGAAAAAGGAGAAAGGCCTCGGGATGGCAAAAGCGGCGCTTTCTGGCTGGACCGCCCGGTCATGGTGACCGGGGCCAGCGGGTTTTTGGGAGGTTGGCTGGTCAGGCGGCTGCTGGAAACCGGAGCGGATGTTGTTTGCCCGGTGCGTGACTGGGTGCCAGGGGCTCAGCTTATCCGCGAAGGATTAATGGGAAGGGTAAACCTGGTTCACGGTGATATCACTGACCAGGCCCTGCTGGAAAGAATTTTGGGAGAATATGAAGTAAAAACTGTTTTCCACCTGGCTGCCCAGACCATTGTTACCATCGCCAACCGCAACCCTGTTTCAACTTTTGAAAGCAATATCAGGGGCAGTTACTGCTTACTTGAAGCCTGCCGGCGCAGCCCGGGGGTGGAGCAGGTGGTGGTTGCCTCTTCCGATAAAGCTTACGGCAGCCAGGAGACGCTGCCCTACACCGAAGAACTGCCCCTGCAGGGACGCTATCCCTACGATGCCAGTAAATCGTGTTCAGATATAATTACCCAGAGTTATGCCACCACTTTTGATTTGCCGGCAACAATTACCCGCTGCGGTAATTTTTATGGCGGTGGTGACCTGAACTGGAACCGGATAGTCCCGGGGACGATACGTTCGGTGCTGCGAGGTCAGCGGCCGATAATCCGTTCTGACGGTCAGTATATTCGCGATTACTTCTATATCGAGGACGGGGCGGCTGCTTATATGCTGCTGGCTGAAAAGATGGTTGATAACCCGGATCTGGTTGGAGAAGCTTTTAATTTTTCCAACGAAATCCAGCTTACTGTCCTGGAAATGGTGGAGAAAATTTTAGAGGTAATGAAGTCTGGTCTTGAGCCTGATGTACGCGGTGAAGCGGCCCATGAAATAAAACATCAATACTTAAGTGCGGAGAAAGCCCGCAGCATGCTTGGCTGGGCGCCGCTTTTCACACTTGAACAAGCGCTGCGGCGTACGGTTGAATGGTATGAAGAATACCTTGAATAGAGGTAAGGTTGAGATGGAGACGATCAGCCTGCTGATAGCCACAATTGATGCCGGGATCAAAAAGGTTGATCGGGTTCTGCTGGAACCTCGGCCCGGGGTCCACTATTACATTTCTCACCAGGTAACAGGTGAGCTCTTCCGGAAAATCCCGGAGAGCCTGATGGCGCGCAGTGATGTCCAGATTAGCCAAATAAAGGGCCGCGGTCTTTCGCACAATCGTAATCATCTGCTTGACATAGCCATGGGTGATATAGCCCTGCTGGCCGACGATGATGCCCGTTACAGGATGGAATACTTTGAGACCTTGCGCTCTATTTTTACAGAGCATCAGGATATTGATGTGGCCTGCTTTAAAATAGCCACCCCGGAAGGAGAGCCGGAATATAAGGAGTACAGCGAGGAAAGTTTCCTGCTCAATTATACCAGCCGCCATTATATCTCATCTTTGGAAGTAGCTTTTCGTCTATCCGCAGTAAAAAAGATGGGTCTGAAGTTTGACGAGCGATTCGGGATTGGCAGCGAGTTTATAACTTACGGAGAAGAGGCAGTTTTTATTCATGATTGCATCAAGGCCGGGTTAAAGGTAAAATACTTTCCGGAATATATTGTTGAGCATGCGGTTGATAGCACAGTACGCCGTATGGACGAGTTTGACAAGCAGCGCAATATTTTCAAGGGAGCTTATGACGCCCGCCGTTACGGCTGGCTGGCTTTCCCGGCTGCTTTTGTCGGCACCTTTATCCAGCGCCAGAAACTGATGGAGGACGGGATAAATCCTTTTCATTATCTCGGACAGAGATTGCGCGGAGCAGCCTATATTTTTGGCAGTAAAGGTGATGTTGAAAAAAAAGTGGTCAAGATCAAGTAAAAATTGAGTCAATAGAACCACTTTGCTGACAGAGTGACATATTATGGAAGGTGCTGGTTGGTTTGCATCCGCTTGTTAGTGTGCTATTGCCGGTTTATAACGGCGAGGCGACTTTACACGAAGCGATAGAAAGTGTGCTCGAGCAGGATTATGACCCTTTCGAGCTGGTTATAGTTGATAACGCTTCTACTGATGGAACGGCAGAAATTATTGCCGGCTTTAAAAATGACTGGCGGGTGCGGGTTGTTCGTAATGATTACACCCTGCCTCGGTTGGATAATTTTGTCAAAGCATTTGACTCGGCAAGCAGTGAAAGCCGCTGGCTGAAATTTACCGGGGATGATGACCGACTGCTGCCGGGATGCCTCTGGGAAATGGTGCAGGCGGGGGAAGCGGCCGGAGGGCCGGAGCAGGTTGGTCTGGTATCTTCACATTACTATGACAGTGACCGTCTGGTAACCGGGATTTTGACCCAGGAGTCAGTGGTAGTAAAGGGGTCGCAGTTTCTGCGCCGTATGCTGCTGGAGCCGGAAGCTCGTTCAACTATTTTTTCCCCGGCATCTCTGCTTATATCCCACCCGGTTTACCGTGAACTTGGCCCTTTTCGGACCGATTTGCTGCATGCCGACAGTGAGCTGTTCTACCGCATTCTAAACCGGTACGACCTGGCTTTTGTTCATAAACCGCTGACGGTAACAGGCTACCATAAAGAGTCGGGCCAGGCCGGCAGCACCGCGATGGGTCATACATTTTCCGAGTCTTACCTGATACGCTATGATCATCTTAAGCAATATGACAATGTCCGGGTAAGCGCCATGCAAGTGGAAAAAATCAAGTTAAACCTGGTCAAAGATTCTATCGGTTTTATGTTGGCTCGTGTGGCTGGCGGCCAGTGGGGATTGGCCCTGGGTCATCTAAAAAAGATCCCCCCTAAGGCCTGGTATCACCTGCCGCTGGGCTGTGGCTATTTTGCAGGACTGGCATTGAATAAGCTGATCAGGGGGGAAAAAGTTCGCCTGCTAAAAGAAAGAAACAAAGAGCAGTAACTGGAGGGAAAGCATATTTTATATAACATAAGGATACTTTTTGGTGGAGACAGCGCCTGGGACGATCCCGGAGAGCAGCAGATCATGTTCGAAAAGCTGGCAACCGGAAGCGAAGTGATCTGGGCTAACCCTTTTGGGCCGATCAGCGGGGCAATTATTCCCCGCATTTCCCGGGTAAAGGACGGCCTGACGGTCTACAACCCCGGTATGAATATGCTGCCCCTGCCGCTGATGGGCGGTTTTAACCAGAGGAGGCGCCTGCTGCAGATAATCTTCTACCTGCTGGAGCGGGATTTTGAGCCGGAGTTAGTCTGGATTGACAGCCCCGGGGCAGTGGGGATTGCCAAGCATTATGCCAAAAAGGGCGCCCTGATCCTTTACTACGCCGACGAAGAAAATGAGAGCACTGTAAGCCGGACTGAAAGGAAAAAAGTTGCCGCCGCTGTGGACTTAATTGTTACCCCTTCTGAAAGGCTTTTCCGTGAATATGAGGATTACAATGAAAAGACATTTCTACTGGAGGGCGGGACCCTTGAACTGCCGCCTGATGATGAGGAAGAGGAAGGCGTTTCTGAAGAGATGTTGGAGCAGAAACTGTTGGAAGATATTCATCAGCGTTTAAGAGAGATTTCCGCTATTGTGGAGCGGGAATTAGGTTAATCTGTCCGGGTAAAGTTTTACCTGACGTGCTTTAATTTAACTGCCGGGAGGTTTGTTAATTTTTGTCCGATAAAGAAAAGCAAATTCCTCCGGAAAAAATTAATGTTGATGCTCAGCCGGTCGGCATGCAGGACGGGGCTGGTTTCAGTTTTCACAAGCTATTTTCCGACCTGGCTGTTTACAGTTCCGGGTCGCTTTTGATTAAGGGGATGTCGATCATCTCCGCTCCTATCTTTACCCGTATTTTTGATCCTTCCCAGTACGGCGCCTGGAGTTTTATCAACGTTATGGTTGCTTTTCTGACCGGTATCCTGCTGCTGGGTGGGGATAACGCCTATACCCGTTTCTTTTTTCAGTGTAAAAGTGAAGAAGAAAAGCAGACTCTATCGGCAACCTGGTTTACCTTCCTGGCTGTCTGGAGTGTAGCTGTTTTGCTGGCCGTGCTGCCCTTCAGCAGTGAATTGGCCAGGTGGGCCCTGGAGGATCCCGGTTACAGTTCAGCCATGGCCATCGGCCTTGTTTCAAGCGCGCCGATGATGATGAACCTGATCCTTTCCCAGGCCCTGCGCAACCGCTTCAAGGCAAAGGCTTTTACTTTTCTCAATTTATCCACCGCTGCCCTGATTCTAATTCTATCGGTTTTCTTTGTCCTTGTCTTCGATTTAGGGGTAACCGGAGCGCTGCTCGGTACGGCCACCGCTTCGCTGATCATGGTCCCGGTCCGTCTTTACTACATCCGCGATTTGCTGCGCTGGAGTTTTTCGCTGGCCTTCCTGAAAAAACTGCTGGCCTTTGGGCTGCCCCTGGTTCCGATGAACGTGGCTTTCTGGTTGCTCAGCAATGCCGACCGGTTGATGCTGGTGCGGTTGGCTACCTTAGATGATGTTGGACTCTATTCAATCGCGGCGGCCATGGCGGCGGTATTGATGCTGCTGCAGACGGCCGTCGGCCAATCCTGGCTGCCGCACGGAGTCAGGATTTACGAGGAAAACAGGGAACAGGCCGCGCAGGTTTTCAGACGGACCATGGTTTACCTGCTGGCCGCTTCCGGGTTTGTGGTGACCGGGTTTGTCGTTTTAGCCCAGGAAATGCTTTTCATCCTGGTTCCTCCGCCCTACTACGGGGCTTTCTGGGCCATCCCATTCCTGTCGGTGGGATTTCTCTTTTTCACCACGGCCCAGGTTTCATCGGCGGCAATTATGGTGAAAAACAAAACGGTATATATTATGCTGGCCTGCTGGCTGGTAGCCCTGGCTAACATCGGCTTTAATGCCCTGCTGATCCCTCTCTTTGGATTGGTCGGAGCGGGGGCTGCAACCGGCCTGGCTTACATTCTCTTTGCCCTCAGCTACGGTGAGATTGCGCGGCGTCTCTGGCCGGTTGATTACCCCTGGGCGGTTTTGAGTAGACTGCTGGCTGTGCCGTTGGTTTCGATCGGAGCAGTCGCTTTGATTGCATATTATGGTCCGGGATTGTGGCCTAACTTTGCCCTGAAGTTGGTTGTGCTGGCGGTCTGCGCAGCGGGACTACTGCTAATCCTGATGCGGGCTGAGAATTACAGTATAGCCGGGCTTGCGGCGAAGATCCGGGAAATGACCGGGCGGAGCAGGTAGTGATATTGTTGAACACCCTGAGTTCGAGGGGTTGAAGCTTGAACTGGAAAAGCTGTGGAACAGGTAAAGGTGGAAATGAGATTTGAAGATTCTTTTTGTGGAATCACATAATTTAGACCGGCCCGACCCGCTCGGTTCACACCACTATATTCGTCTCTTTCAGGAAGCCGGGCACGATTGCCTGTGGCTTGGGCCGGCTGTCAGCCCGATGCACCTATTTAAGCCGGATGCCCTGAACCGCCACCGTTTTAAGGTATGGCGGGAAGGTGGCAGCACGGTTGACGGTATCAGGTGGCTGGTTCCTTGCAGCCTGCTATTTTATTATAACCTGCCCCTGCTGCGCAGCCTGGCCGTGGGGCGCAGTCAGTACCGTTACTGTCTTCCTCCACTGGCAGGCCAGCTGAAACGGGCCGGGTTTGGTGAAGTTGACCTGCTCTGGTGTGCCGGGCCGGTGGCCCTGAGCCTGCTTGACCTGGTACCGCACCGTCTCAGCTGTTACCGCCTGGCGGACAGGCTCGATAAGTTTTCCGGGATTCCGGCAAATGTTGGAGAACTGCAGAAGGAGCTGATCAGGCGGGTTGATTTTGTGCTGGCCACGTCGCGCTCACTGTGGGAATGGGCGCGCATGGTGCGGGAGGATAATGTTTATTACCTGCCGAACGGAGTGAGTGAGTCATTTTTTAAGGAAGTGGATGAGAAACCTGATGATTTCCCGGCTGACGAAAGACCGGTAGCGGTTTACTGCGGAACAATTGATACCCGTTTTGACCTGGATACCCTGGCATTTGCAGTCCGTGAACTAAAAGAAGAGGTGCACTTTCTGCTGGTCGGTCCGCTGACGGATAAGAGTTTGCAAGCGGGGCTTACAGGGCTGGCCGCAGAAGGAAATTTTACCATGTTAGGAGCGAAACCTTACGGCGCTTTGCCTGCTTACCTGCAGGGGGCGGCGGCCGGGCTGATTCCCTTTCAGCTAAACGAGCTGACGGAAGCGGTAAACCCGATCAAGTATTATGAATACCTGTCCTGCGGATTACCGGTTGTGGCCCCGCAAATGAGGGAGCTTAAAGAGATGGACGGGCCGCTGCACAGTTACAGCGACCGGGAAAGTTTCTGTAATGCAGTCAGGGAAGCTGTCGCAGCAGGCAAAAACGGGGCTTATCGGGATGAACTGTGGCAGTTTGCTTTAAAGCATACCTGGCGCAGTCGATTTGAAGAGATTGAAAAAATTATAGATAATCTAAA
>PXBM01000248.1 GCA_003566935.1 Syntrophomonadaceae bacterium
ATGCTTTCAAGATGGTTTATAATTATTACTGTGAAAAATGTGTCGATTCCGATATGCGAACCGGAGCCTACATGTATTCCATCAAGCGCCTTGCTGAAGCGATGAAATACAGGGGCTGGTTAAATGATACCCTCGAAAATACAACTAATTAAAAGCATAAAGCATATAAGGAGGATCTGCCAACCTTGGTGCAGGCCAAAAGAAAGAAAGTAAACAGTGAACTTGATATTAACCGGTCCTGGTGTAAGGGATGCGGGATTTGCATTGCTTTCTGTCCGAAGGAAGCTCTGTTTTTAGACAAAACAGGAAAGGCAAAAACAAGTCATGAAAAATGTACCATCTGCGGTATTTGCGAAACGTTTTGTCCTGATTTTGCAATATCGCTGGTGGAGAGGAGGCTTTCTAATTAATGCCGGAATCAAAACCGGTTCTGATGCAGGGCAACGAAGCTTGTGCGGTTGGAGCGATTAATGCCGGGGTCCGCTTTTATGCCGGTTATCCAATCACTCCTTCAACAGAAGTTGCCGAGCAGATGGCAGCAAAACTGCCTGATCTCGGTGGGGTATTTATTCAAATGGAAGATGAAATAGCCAGTATGGCTGCAGTAATAGGGGCGTCGATCGGCGGAATGCGGACTCTCACTGCTACCAGCGGGCCCGGGTTTTCCCTGAAGCAGGAAAACCTGGGGTTTGCAATTATGGCAGAAATTCCCTGTGTGATTGTTAATGTTCAGCGCATGGGCCCCAGTACCGGTGTTCCCACTGCCCCGGCTCAGGGTGATGTTATGCAGGCCCGGTGGGGTACACATGGAGATCACCCGATCATTGTTTTTGCCCCATCTTCAGTTTATGAGTCATATTACCTGACCATTGCTGCTGTTAATTTGAGCCAGAAACTGAGGCAGCCTATAATTGTTCTTTTAGATGAAGTTATAGGGCATATGCGGGAAAAGGTAACAATCCCGGAAGGCAAATTGATGGTTGAAAGATCAAGTGATAAAACTGTGCCCGCGGACTACAAACCTTACGATGAAAAAGGTATAACTCCGCTGGTACCTTTTGGTTTTGGCCACTATTATCATGTGACCGGGCTGTTCCATGATCAATATGGATTCCCAACAGGTGATCCGCCCCAGGTAGAACGGGCCCTGGATCGGATCCATGAAAAACTTGAAAAATACAGGGACGAAATTGTGCTTACCAACTATATCGGCCATAAAGAGCCGCGGGTAGCTATTGTAACCTATGGCTGTACGGTTCGTTCTGCAAGAGCAGTAGTAAAAAAAGCTTACTGGCAAAATCGCATGCCGGTGGGCCTGCTCAGTCTGCAAACTGTCTGGCCCTTCCCGGCTAAAGAAGTCGAGGAACTGGCTAAACAGGCTGATGTAATTATTGTCCCTGAGATGAACATGGGGCAGCTGGTTGGTGAAGTTGAACGTTATGCCGGCAGTGAGGCTAAAGTTATCCCCTTAAACCGTTATGATGGCGAAATGATCAGTCCGGATCAAATTTCTGAAGAAGTCGGGAGGTGGCTGTAATGGAACAGCTTACCCAGGATTTTTTACGAACTAAAAAATTACCGCATATCTGGTGCCCTGGTTGTGGAAACGGTATTGTTACAGCAGCTCTGGTCAGGGCCATTGAGCGGACAGGTTTTGAACAAAAAGACGTGGTTATTGTTTCAGGTATCGGCTGCTCTTCCAGGGCAGCAGGTTACCTTAATTTTAATACGCTTCACACCACGCACGGCAGGGCCCTGGCTTTTGCGACCGGTTTGAAAATGGCCCGCCCCGAATTAAAACTTTTTGTTATTATGGGTGATGGTGACTGCAGTGCTATCGGCGGCAACCACTTTATTCATTCCGCCAGGAGAAATCTTGATTTAAATGCAATAGTTGTTAATAACCATATTTATGGCATGACCGGCGGACAGCATTCACCGTTGACCCCAACAGGTAAAAAAGCAACTACTGCTCCCCGCGGTACCCTTGAACCTGCATTCGATATCCTGGAATTGGCAAAGGGTGCAGGAGCAACTTTCGGAGCCAAAGGTACTGCTGCTCAGCCTCGTCAGCTGGAACAGTTGATTCAAAGGGCCGCCAACCACAAAGGTTTTTCCGTGGTAGAAGCTTTGTCAACCTGTCCGATTGCTTACGGCCGGAGGAATAAATTGGGCGGAGCTGTAGATATGTTAAAAGAAATGAAAGAGAAAAGTATTTCGGTTGAGCGTGCTGCCAAAGTGGATGAATCTGAGCTTGAAGGTAAAACCTTAACCGGTGTCCTTTATTCTATCGATGCTCCGGAATATTCCGAGGAGTATTACAAATCAATTGGCAAAGAAATCGGTTAGAAAGCGGGGAGATTACTTTGGGTAACAGGCAGGAAATATTGCTAACAGGAGCCGGTGGACAGGGCTTGATACTTGCTGCAATAATCATGGCGGCAGCTGCTGTAAATGATAACAAAAATGTGGTTCAGACACAGTCGTACGGCCCCGAAGCACGGGGAGGAGCAAGTATGGCCGGGGTAATTATCGATGTTGATACTATCGAATATCCTAAAGTAACCAAACCTACCGTCCTGCTCTGCATGAACCAGGTTTCATTTAACAAGTATTTGCCCAAGGTTGAGCCCAACTGTGTTATTATAGCGGACTCAACTTTTGTCAGCGGTACATACAGCGATGACTACAATGTTCAACTGTTTCCTATAACCAAATCGGCCAGGGAAATAATTAAGAAAGAAGTTGTTGCCAACATGCTGGCGCTGGGCGTGATTAATGCCGCAACTAACCTGGTTGACCGGCAAATTTTCAAAGAGAGCATCTTTCAGATGGCGCCCAAGGGCAGTGGCGAGTTAAACCAGGAGGCTTTTGACCTTGGTTACAAGCTTTTTGGGGAAGGTGCCGGACAGAGGATTAACCTATCTGCAGAAAGCAATAAATAGGCATTAATGCCAACTCAATCAGATTGCCTGCATGGTTAATTAATTTTTAAAGATTTATATTCCGTGGTCTGCTTTTTAAGGGGCCTTTTTTTCTGCCCGGTGCTCTTTTAATTCTGCCTTGTATTTAAAAGAATGGAGCAGTATAATTATTTAGTGTGAGTTAAGAAGAAATTCTCGTTATCATAACTGCTTTATTCTCAATGTTGTAATGAGGTGACCAGATGTCTGAAACTACGCTTCCCCCTGTTTATGAACCTTCTGAGGTAGAAGCCAGCAGGTACCAGTTCTGGCTGGATGGTGAATACTTTAAAGCTGAAGGTAACCCCGATAAGGCACCCTATACCATAGTTATACCCCCGCCAAATGTAACCGGTTCTTTGCATATGGGGCATGCCCTTAACAATACGATCCAGGATATCCTGATCCGCTGGAAGCGGATGCAGGGCTATGACACCTTATGGCTGCCGGGCTGTGATCATGCCGGTATTGCCACTCAGAACGTGGTGGAAAAGCACCTGGCAGAGGAAGGCAAAAGCGCAGCAGAAATGGGACGCGAAGCATTCTTAGAGAAAGTCTGGGACTGGAAAGACACCTACCATGCCCGAATTACCAGGCAGCTTTACCGCTTAGGGGTTTCCTGCGACTGGTCTCGTGAACGATTTACCATGGACGAAGGTTGTTCCAGGGCAGTGCGAAAAGTTTTTGTTGATCTTTTCAGAAAAGGCTTGATTTACCGCGGTGATTATATGATAAACTGGTGTCCGCGCTGCCATACCGCGCTTTCTGATATAGAAGTCGAGCATGAAGACGAGGCATCATCAATTACTCATATCCGCTACCCTTTAACAGATGGTTCAGCTTCAATCACTGTAGCGACAACCCGCCCCGAAACGATGCTCGGTGATAGCGGAGTGGCTGTTCACCCCGAAGATGAACGTTATGCCGAACTGGTCGGTAAAAAAGTTACCCTTCCTCTTTTAAATAAAGAAATTCCTATTGTGGCCGATGACTATGTCGATCCCGAATTTGGCAGTGGTGCCGTTAAGGTTACCCCGGGCCATGATCCAAACGACTTTGCTATCGGGCAGCGCCACAATCTCGAAATAATCAAGGCTATCGATGAAGACGCAAAGATGACTGAAGCAACCGGTCCTTACCAGGGGCTGGATCGTTATGACTGCCGTAAACAGGTGCTTGAAGACTTAAAAACCCTTGACCTAATTGAGAAGATTGAAGATTATGAGCATGCCCTGGGTCGCTGTCAGCGCTGCCATGTCGTAGTTGAACCGCTTATATCCAGGCAGTGGTTTGTTAAAATGAAACCTTTGGCTGAACCGGCCCTGGAAGCCGTGAAGGACGGCCGGACAGGCTTTGTTCCGCCTAGGTTCGCCCGTACCTATAACATCTGGCTTGAAAATATACATGACTGGTGTATTTCAAGGCAGATCTGGTGGGGGCACCGTATTCCGGCCTGGTATTGCGCATGCGGCGAAGTGATAGTCAGCTATACCGAACCGACTATCTGTCCTTCCTGTGGCGGCAGTAAGTTAGAACAGGATTCCGATGTCCTGGACACCTGGTTTAGTTCTGCGCTGTGGCCTTTTTCCACATTGGGGTGGCCGGAAAGAACGCCTGATCTGGAGCATTTCTACCCCACTTCTGTCCTGGTGACTGCTTACGATATTATCTACTTCTGGGTAGCCCGAATGATGTTTACGGGGCTTGAATTTATGAAAGAAGTGCCGTTCCATACTGTTTACATTACGGGGCTTGTTCGTGATCCGCTGGGTCGCAAAATGAGTAAATCGTTGGGCAACGGTATTGATCCACTTGAAGTAATAGATAACTATGGGGCCGATACCCTGCGTTTTACCCTGGTTACCGGTCAGGCACCGGGCAATGACCAGCGCTTCAGGCAGGAAGCAGTTGAAGCCGGAAGAAATTTCGCCAATAAAATCTGGAATGCTTCACGTTTTGTTTTGATGAACTTGACTGACCAGGATCAGGAAGAGTCTTCATTTGCTCCTTTCGATCCCGATAACCTCCCGGACAACCTGGACAGGGCCGATCGCTGGATCCTGCACCGCTACAATGAGACAGTCCAAAAAACTACAATGCTTTTAGATAAATATGAGCTGGGGGAAGCAGCACGTCAGGTCTACGAATTCCTCTGGAACGATTTCTGTGATTGGTACGTTGAAATAAGCAAGCACTACCTCTACCTTAAAGACGAAGGTGAACAGGCAGAATATGATCGAAAACAGACCCGCAGCCTGCTGGTTTACGTCCTTGATGGGGTAATGCGCCTGCTGCATCCCTTTATGCCCTTTATCTCGGAAGAAATATGGCAGCAGCTTCCACACCGTAATGAAAAAGCACTCGTTGTTGCCGCCTGGCCCCAGGGCAACAGCAATTTGAACTTTGCAGAAGATGCAGAGGATATGGCCTCTTTACAGGAAGTGGCCAGGGCTATCAGAAACCTGCGCAGCCAGGTCCAAATTCCACCGGGCAAGAAAACAGCGGTCCTGATCAGAGCCGAAGGACGAATAGCTGACTGCCTTGACCAGGAACGTCACCATCTTGGCAAGCTTGCTTTTGCTGAGCCCTTGACTATTAAAAATGAAATTGAGAAGCCCAAACAGGCTCTTGCGGCCATTATCGGGGACGGAGTTGAAGTTTACCTGCCCCTGGAAGGTATAGTTGACCTGGAAGCGGAAACGGCAAGGCTTGAGAAAGAACTCGATGAACTGTTGAAAGAAATTAAAAAAACTGCGGGTAAACTTAGCAATAGAGATTTCAGGTCCAAAGCTCCAAAAGAAGTTGTCGCCAAGGAAAATGCACGCCGCGAAGAGCAGGAAAGCCGCCTGGTCAAGCTAAAACAGCGGTTAGAGGAGTTAAAGCAGGCAGATGGATAAAGATAAACGCTACCGTGAAGCCCTGGGATGGATCCATGGCCTGGGCCGCTTTGGAATGAAGCCGGGACTGGGCAGGATAACAGCTTTGCTGGAACTTCTGGGTAATCCCCACCATAAAGTTCGTTTTGTCCACCTGGCCGGAACAAACGGTAAGGGTTCCACCGCGGTTATGCTCGCTTCAATTCTACGAGAGGCCGGTTACCGGGTCGGACTGTACACTTCACCTTATCTTCTTTCTTTTACCAATAGGATGGCTATAAATGGTGAAGATATTAAAAAGGATGACTTGATTGAGCTTGTTGAACAGGTCAGGCCGCTGGTAGAGAGGATTAATAAAGATCCAGAGCTTGGCGTAATGACCGAATTTGAAGTGGTTACGACCCTTGCCCTGACCTATTTCTCAAGGACAAACCTTGACCTTGTAGTTTTGGAAACAGGGCTGGGGGGCAGACTTGATGCGACCAATGTTGTTGATCCCCTTTTAAGTATAATCACCAATGTCAGCCTTGAACACACTGATGTCCTGGGGGACACAGTTGAAAAAATTGCTGCAGAAAAGGCAGGCATTATTAAGCAGAACAAGCCGCTCTTAACAGCTGCCGAAGACCCGCGGGTCCTGAAAATCCTTGAAGAAAAATGTTTCCGGAATAATTCCGGGTTTTACCGGGTTTACTCTCCACTTGACGGGGAAGAAGCAGGGCTGGCACATAAACCGGGAGCTGAACTGCAGGAGATCAGCCCGGAAGGCCAGTATTTCCGTTACACAGGCAGTATCTTCAGTTTTGAGCGAATCTTTATTCCCCTGCGCGGCACTTACCAGGTTACCAATGCTGCTACCGCCCTTGCGGCACTGGAACTACTCGAAAAAGAAGGTTTCAAAGTAAGTGAATCAGAACTGCGCAGCGGCCTCGAAAAGACAGAATGGCCAGGCAGGTTGGAACTTCTCAGTAAAAACCCCTACCTGATCATGGATGGAGCGCATAACCCGGCGGCGATAGAAAATCTTGCCCGCTCTTTGCCG
>PXBM01000136.1 GCA_003566935.1 Syntrophomonadaceae bacterium
AAGTAATTTTAAATGATCGCGATTTGCTTACAGTAGATGAAAGAACTATGCGCCAGATCCGTGGTAATGAGGTAGCGATGATTTTCCAGGAACCGATGACTTCTTTTAATCCGGTTTATAAAATCGGTGATCAGGTCAGTGAAGCGATACGGTTGCACCAGGGGCTTAACAAGGATAGTGCCTGGCAGGAAGCAGCTAAAATGTTGGAACTGGTTGGGATCCCCCGGCCAGGAGAAGTTATTAACGATTATCCCCACCAGCTAAGCGGTGGAATGCGTCAGCGGGCCATGATCGCCATGGCTTTGTCCTGTAACCCCAAGCTATTGATTGCCGATGAACCGACCACCGCCCTGGATGTTACCATCCAGGCCCAGATCCTCGAGCTAATGAAGGATCTACGGGAAAGAATCAATACAGCAATTATATTTATTACCCATGATCTGGGTGTTATTGCCGAGATGGCTGACTATGTGGTGGTAATGTATTCCGGGAAAGTCGTTGAGAACACTGATGTCAGGAGTTTGTTTAATAAACCTCTACACCCTTACACAGCAGGCTTGATTAAATCTAAGCCGATTCTTGAAGAAGATAAGGAATCTCTTGCATATATTCCCGGTTCTGTTCCCAATCCTTCCGAAATGCCTGAGGGATGTGCCTTTAATCCGCGCTGCCCGGAAGTTATGGATATCTGCCGCCGGGAGACCCCTGATCTTATAGAGCCGCAGCCGAAACACCTTGTCCGCTGCTGGCTATACCAAAAACAGAAAACTGAAGGGATGACTTAAATGGCAACCCCTGAATCGATTCTTGAAGTTGAAGGACTGAAAAAATACTTTGCGATTAAGACGGGAGTTTTCTCCCGCCTTGCGGGTTACGTTAAAGCTGTTGATGGTATAGATCTGCGTATTAAACCCGGTGAAACTTACGGTCTGGTTGGGGAATCAGGCTGCGGCAAATCGACTGCCGGCATGAGTATTTTGAGAATGCTTACACCTACGGCCGGTTCAATAGTTTTCAAAGGCCGTGATATTATGGCTATGAATAAAGAGGAACTGCGCAATTTGCGCAGAGAAATGCAGATCATTTTCCAGGATCCCTACAGCTCGCTAAATCCGCGTATGAGTATCGGGGAAGCTATCGGTGAGGCGCTGGAAGTACACGGCATTGCCAGCGGCAATGAGCGGCGTGAACGGGTGGAATCAATCTTAAAGGTATGTGGACTGGATTCTTATCATTACCGGCGCTACCCTCATGAGTTTTCCGGTGGGCAGCGTCAGAGGGTCGGCATAGCCCGGGCCCTGGTCCTGGAACCGCAGTTTATCGTGGCTGATGAGCCAATTTCTGCGCTTGATGTTTCCATTCAGTCCCAGATTGTTAACCTTCTCGAGGATTTACAGGAAAGATTTGGCCTGACCTTTTTATTTATTTCTCATGATTTAAGTGTAGTTAAACATATAGCTGATCGGGTCGGGGTTATGTACCTGGGCCGGGTAGTTGAAGATGCTCCCAAGAAAGAATTTTACTCTTCTCCGATGCATCCCTATTCCCAGGCCTTGCTTTCAGCTGTGCCTTCCATGAACCCGGACGTACAAAAAGAACGGGTTATTCTCAAAGGCGATGTGCCCAGCCCTTCAAATCCGCCGCCGGGCTGTACTTTCCATACCCGCTGTCCTATTGCGGAAAAGATGTGCTCTGAAGTAGTGCCGGTGCTTAAAAAAGCGGGCCCTGATCACTATGTTTCCTGTCACCTGGTGAAAGAGGTCAGCTAGCCGGATAAACATAATACCGGAAAATCCCCGGTTTTAATAAGGAGGAAAAAAATGCCCCCAGCTCCTGAACAAATCTTAAGTGACCTGGTCCGTATTGATAGTACCAATCCACCCGGTAATGAATATGCTGTTGCAGATTATTTAAAGAAGCTATTTGAAAATACCGCTGCAAACATTAAAATTGTTGAACCTGAAAAGGGGCGCAGCAGTTTTATTGCCAGGCTTGGCTCCGGTTCGAAAAAACTACTTTACCTTTCTCATTCTGACGTAGTCCCCGCTGGAGATGGTTGGGATTTCGAACCTTTTTCCGGTGAAATTAAAGACGGAGTTGTTCATGGCAGAGGTTCCCTCGACTGCAAGGATCTGCTGGCAGCCCAGGTATCCGCAGCCCTTCAGCTGATCGAAGAAAATTCGTCTTTGCAGGGAGAACTTATTATCGCTGCCATGGCCGATGAAGAAGCGGGTGGCCGCCTGGGTGCAGGTTACCTGACCGATAAGCATTCAGATTTAATCGAAGCAGATTATGCTGTAAATGAAGGTGCCGATCATCCGATTATTCTGGATGGACGGATGCTCTATTTCCTGCAGGTTGGAGAAAAAGGTACTGCCTGGTGTAAATTGAAAGCGCACGGCAAGTCGGGTCATGGCTCAATTCCTCCCCTGGCCGACAATGCTATAGTCAAAATTACCAGGGCGGTAAGTCGTCTTTATAACTACCGGTCGGAAGTAATTCTCATCCCTGAAGTTAAAAAACTTTTAAAAAACCTGGCGAATCTCTCTGGGGTAAAAGTTGACTCAATTGAACCTGATCAGGTTGATGAGCTTCTTGAACAGCTGCCTTTTGATCGTTCTTTTATAGAATCATTGCGATCTATGACCCGGATGACCCTCTCACCAAATATTATCAGCGGAGGTGCGAAAACCAATATTGTACCCGATTACTGTGAAGCAGAGATTGATATCAGGATATTGCCTGGCCAGGACTGTGAATATGTGGAGTCCGAACTGCGCCTGATCATCAGTAAGGATATTGAAATAGAATTTACCGAGTACCGTGCACCCACCTTTTCCAGTTCCAACGAGAAATTTTATAAACTGATGGAAGAGACAACCCTGGAAATGGCCGGTGATAAAGCGCTCTGCCTGCCGATTATCTCTGCCGGTTCCACTGATTCAAAATACATCCGCAGTGCCGGTATTCACGCTTACGGGGTTGGTCATATGGCAGAAGGTTTTGATTCCGAACTGAGGACAACTGTCCATGGCAGAAACGAACGTACTGATATTGATAGTCTTCACTTCAAAACAGAATTTTTCAAAAAGCTGGCCCAAAAGTACCTGGGCTAAGCTGCAGTTACCACCTGGAAGGTGACAGTGATGAAAGTATCTTATGGTCATATGGGGACTTTAACCCCGGTTATTGAGATGCTTCTCGAAGACTTAGGTCAGGAGCCGATTACCCCTGATCGGCCCACCCGGCAAACCCTGTCCCTGGGGGCTAAGTATGCTCCCGAGTTTGCCTGCATACCCTTTAAAATTGTGCTCGGTACATACATTGAAGGTCTGGAAAGGGGCGCCGATACCCTAATGAGCGGTGGCGGTTACGGCCCCTGCAGGGCAGGTCTTTATGGAGAACTGCATAAGCGGATCTTAAAGGACCTTGGTTATGACTTTGACTTCATTTTTTTCTGGCCCCCTTTGAGAAAGCCAGCCCATTTTATCCGCCAGCTTAAGAAAACCAAGGCCCCTCTTTCCTGGGGTTACTTATGGCGTTCATTTAAGAAATGCTACAAGAAATTAGCGGTTCTGGATGATCTGGAAATGCTAACCCAGCAGATCAGACCCCGCGAGCATAAGCCGGGTTCGACTTCCCGGGCATTTGACCAGGCCTACCGGATGATGAGACAGGTTAAATCGGAGCGGGAAATAGAAGAAGCGGGTGAAGCAGCCCGTCAGATTATTTGTGACGTGCCTCAAGACAGTGAAAAGGAAGTATTGAAGGTCGGCATAATTGGTGAGATTTATGTTCAGCTGGAGCCTTTTGCTAACTTTTTTCTTGAAGAACAACTGGGGCATATGGGCGTGGAAGCGCGCCGTTCAATCTACCTGACCAGCTACGCCCGTCATGATGTCCTTTCTACTAAGGGTGATATGGGCAGCCGTAGATTGGCCATGCCCTATCTCGCACAAAAGGTTGGCGGACACGGGCAAAACAGTGTCGGTGATATCATTCGCTATGCAAAGCAGGGTTTCGACGGTGTAGTGCAACTGGCTCCGTTTTCATGCATACCGGAAATTGTGGCCAAAAGCCTGGTGCCGCAGCTGAGCAAAGATCATGGTATTCCGGTATTAACCCTCTTTATCGATGAACAGACCGGGGCAGCCGGCATACAAACACGGTTAGAGGCTTTTATCGACTTAATGAGCCAGCGCCGTTCCCGCAACCTGGGTGTGGGCTTCTGAACGATCAGCGAGTGAAATTTTCTTCAGCAGGCAAGCTCAGTCCCATATCAACAAATATCACTTATAATGGATAATAAACTGGAGAGTACTTTCAATTGCTGCTAAAAATTGGTTCCATAAATATAGATCCCGGATTAGCCCTGGCCCCGATGGCCGGTGTAGCCGATCATCCCTTCCGGGTCCTGGTTAAAGAACAGGGCTGTCCCCTGGTTTACTCCGAAATGATCAGCGCCAAGGGTCTTGTTTACAGCAACAGGCGTAACAGGGCACTATTACATTTTACCGAACGGGAAAGGCCGATTGGTTTTCAACTGTTTGGTTCAGACCCGGAGATTCTGGCAGAAGGGGCTCGCATTATTGAAAGCTATGAGCCCGACTTTATCGATCTTAATTTCGGCTGCCCTACCCCTAAAATTGTTCGTAATGGCGATGGCGGCGCCCTGATGCGAAATCCCGCCCTGTGCGGCGAAATATTCAGGAAAGTTTCTACAGCTGTTTCCTGCCCGGTAACTGTAAAAATACGGACGGGTTGGGATGAAAACAATATAAATGCTACCGAAGTTGCCCTGCTGGCAGAGGAAAACGGGGTTAAAGTAGTTACAGTACATGGCAGAACGGTGAAGCAGGGCTACCAGGGCGAAGCTGACTGGAGAATGGTTAAGATAGTCAAAGAAAATCTTACCATACCGGTTATCGGTAACGGCGATATTGATTCACCGCAAAAAGCTGAAGAGATGATAAATTACAGCCGCTGTGACGGAATTATGGTGGGCCGGGCGGCCCGCGGGAACCCGTGGATCTTCAGGGCTATCCTGGCCTGGCTGCAGGAAAGAAAAGAGCTGGAGGCACCCGGGGCAGAGGATATTTATGAGATGGTTTTACGACACTTTAAGCTGCTAAGTGACTTTAAGGGAGAAAAAATTGCCGCCAGGGAAATGCGCCGCCATGCCGCCTGGTATGTCAGGGGATTGAAGGGCGCTTCGGCAGCAAGACAGCAGCTGGTTCGTGTAAAGACCGATGAGGAATTAAAAGCAATCATGAAAGAGCTTCTCCGCTTGAACAGCAGTTAATATTATCTTGCTTGTTCCGGTCATTGCAACAAGGAGAGAATAATAGTAGAATTGATTCGGGCACAAAGTTGTGCACAGCTGCTTTAAGCCACTTTCTTTTTGCCATACTTTAAAAAGCGGAGGCCTGTTATGCAATCTGAACGTCTCTACAGGATTGGTGAAAAACTGGTCAGCCTGGATAAAACAGTACGCCTGGTTGGGCAAACCTTAGAGCTGCGTGAGCAGGGCTATTCCCAGCAGGAAACAGCTAAAAGGCTGCACCTGGACCGCAGCTTTGTTTCCCGGATTGAAACAGTCGGCGAAGTCCGCAAAGGCAACCGCCTGGCAGTTATCGGTTTCCCCCTGGCCAACACAGACTCTATAACTACCTTGTGTCGTGAATATGGCCTTGATTTCCACTTGATTCTTAATAACAGTGAACGCTGGGCAATGGTTCAGGATCAGCAGGCTCTTGATTTTTTCAACCGGATCCTGGAGCTGGTAGCCCGGCTGCGCCAGTTTGACGTATTGATAATGATTACCTCGGAAAAGTGGTACCAGCTGGCAGATGCTCTGCTGGATATCGAAATAATCCACCTTGAGCTTGGTCCATCACCAATTGATGAAGATCGGCACTTTGATCAGAAACGCCTGGAAGATATATTGGACCAGGTGTCGAAGTAAAAGTGAAGGGAGCGATTTTACTTTGAAGCGTGTTGTGGGGATTAGTCTCGGCTCATCGGCCAGGAACCACGAAGTAACAATAGAGCTGATGGGGCAACAGTATAAAATTGAGCGGATCGGTACTGACGGCAACATGAATAAAATGATTGATATCATCCGGGAGCTAGACGGCAAGGTTGATGCTTTCGGCCTGGGTGGAATGGATCTATATATTTATGCAGTCGATCGACGCTATGAATTCAGGGATGCCAGGAGGATATCACGCGCTGCTGAAAAAACACCTATTGTCGATGGTTCCGGTTTGAAAAACACTTTAGAGCGCAGGACAATTGAACAGCTGGCGGCAGAAACTGATCTTTTCATAGAGACAAAAAAAGTGCTTTTGATGTCGGCTATGGATCGGCTGGGAATGGCCCAGGCCTTTGAAAAAGCCGGCTGCAAAATGACCTATGGAGATATTCCTTTTGTCCTCGGGCTGCCAGTACCCCTGGCATCATTAAAAACCCTGGCCATGTTCGCCCGGGTCCTTGCGCCACTGGTCGGCCAGCTGCCCTTTACGATGATTTATCCCACCGGTGATAAACAGGCTGTCAATAAAACTCGCTTTCCCCGCTATTTTTTCGATAATGATATTATTGCCGGTGATTTTCATTTTATACATCGTTATATGCCGGCAGAACTGCCGGGTAAAACTATTGTTACCAACACTGTTACCAGTGATGACGTGGAATTTCTAAAGGAACGCAAACTAAAAACCCTGATCACAACCACCCCTGAGATGGAAGGGCGATCCTTCGGGACAAATGTTATGGAAGCGCTCCTGGTATGTATGGGCGAAGGCAAAAAGGAGCTTAGTGAGGAACAGTACAACAATCTGCTTGATCAGCTA
>PXBM01000041.1 GCA_003566935.1 Syntrophomonadaceae bacterium
CAGGCAGGACTCGAACCTGCAACCTACCGGTTAACAGCCGGTCGCTCTGCCATTGAGCTACTGAGGAACCTTATCGGCATTAGTATTATACTTAAAGGAATGGGGCCCGTCAAGAGTTTCCACATAAAATAATAGTTTTTTTGAAGCAGAAAGTTACTCTTTATTCGAGGTAATCACGAAGCCTTTTACTGCGCATGGGATGCCGGAGCTTGCGCAAAGCCTTTGCTTCAATCTGCCTAATGCGCTCCCGGGTAACACCGAAAAACTGCCCAACTTCTTCAAGCGTCCTGGATCGACCATCATCAAGGCCAAAACGCAGCCTTAATACTTTTTCTTCCCGGGCAGATAAAGTATCGAGCACGTCTTCCAGTTGTTCTTTTAACAGTTCAAAAGCTGCTGCATCGGCAGGAGCCTGCGCTTCATGGTCTTCGATAAAATCACCGAGATGACTGTCATCCTCTTCACCAATCGGGGTTTCAAGTGAAACAGGCTCCTGGGCAATTTTCAGGATCTCCCTGACCCTTTCTTCACTGATATTCATTTCCTGGGCAATTTCTTCGGGCAGGGGTTCACGACCCAACTCCTGGACAAGCTGTCGAGAAATACGGATCAGCTTATTAATTGTTTCAACCATGTGAACCGGTATACGAATAGTCCTGGCCTGATCAGCTATAGCCCTGGTGATGGCCTGCCGAATCCACCAGGTAGCATAAGTACTGAACTTATAGCCCTTACGATAATCAAACTTCTCTACCGCTTTAATTAAACCAAGGTTTCCTTCCTGGATCAAGTCTAGAAAAAGCATACCCCTTCCTACATATTTTTTGGCTATGCTTACTACCAATCGAAGGTTTGCCTCTGCTAACCGCCTGCGGGCATCTTCATTGTTTTGCTCAATAGCCTTAGCCAGCTCAACTTCCTCTTCTGAAGTAAGGAGAGGAATTTTGCCAATTTCCTTCAGGTACATCCGCACAGGATCATTTACTGTAACCCCTTCAGGAACAGAGAGCAAATCGCTGCCTCCGGTTTTAGCACCTCCATCAGAACCACCATCCTGGGCTGCTTCCTTAACTGGTGCGGTCGTATCATCGGTTATCTCAATACCATGTTGAGCTAATTTATCATAGAAGTTATCCAGGGCTTCCACTGAAAGCTCATACGGCTGCAGTGTTTCAATGATTTCTTTATAGCTAATTGAGCCCTTATTTTTTCCACGTTCAACTAATTCAAGTTGAGCATCTTCCAGGGAAATAGTTTTCTCTAAATCTTTAGCCATTGAAATCCCCTCCTTTCCCTAAAAGATCAGGGTTACTGCCTTTATGCTTTATCAATTCATTTTCTCTTTTTAGCAATTCATTCGCCTCTTTATGCATTCCGCGGGCTTCATAGTTTTTCCGCTTTTCTTCCAACTCTTTTAACTTTCTATTTATCCAAAGCATATGCAATTTCTTAATATTATCACTTAGCATACGCTTCGCTGTTTGATCTGCAATATCCTGCATCTCAGGATTAGTTGCCGCTTCGGAAATAATGCTAACAATTTGTTGATCTTCAAACTTATTAAGCAGTTTTTCTGCACTGAATACCAATTCTCCTGCGCTCAGGTTCCAAATTTCCTCAATAACTTTTTTTGCCTCTGAACTGTCTATATAATTCAGCTTTAAAAGATTTCGCCCTTCTTCGGCTATTTCCTTGCTATGAAGCATCAAAGATAATATATTTTTTTCTTCCGGCCTGAGTCTTATCTTTTGCGGCTCAGTTTCTTCGCTTAAATCCTCTTTTTTCCACTTCCGATTATCATAGCTTCGTCGTTTTTTCAACTCCCGGCGCAGGGCATCTTCCTCGATGCCCAAAATTTCAGCAGCCTTTTTCAGGTAATAATCCTGCTCAATTTGATTGACAGCTGTCAGCAGGAAAGGCATCAATTCTTCAATGAAGTCTATTCTGCCCTTATCTGAAGCTAAATCATGGCGCTTCTCAAGCTGTTGGAGCCGGTATTTTATCAAAGGCACGGCCTCACTGACAAGATCATGAAACTTTTCCGGCCCATTTTCCCTTATATATGTGTCAGGATCACTGCCTACGGGCATCTCGGCAACCTGGACAAGGCAACCAGTTGACTGAAGGATGGCCAAACCGCGCCATGTGGCAGCCTGACCCGCAGTATCAGAATCATAGGCAGTAACTACCGTATCTGCTTGATTGCGCAGAAGCCTCCCCTGCTCAGCAGTCAACGCAGTACCCAGGGATGCAACACAATTCTTTATCCCCGCTTGGTATGCGGTAATCACATCTGTATACCCTTCTGTCACTATAGCTTTTTTTTGCCTCCGGATTTCTTCCCGTGCTAGATTCAGTCCGTAAAGCATATTACCCTTATCAAAAACAGGTGTTTCCGGAGAATTTAAATACTTTGGGCCGAATTTATCTCCTTCTGACATTGTTCTGCCACCAAAGCCGGAAGTTTTGCCGCTGATATTAAAAATTGGGAATATTACCCGATCCCTGAAGCGATCGTAATAACCTTTCTCCCTGCCCGGTGACACCAGACCGCTTTTAACCATCAAATCTGGCGGAGCTCCTTTTTTTAAAGCAAAATTATAAAAGCCTGTCCACCCGGCCGGAGCATAACCCAGCTTAAACAATTCTATTGTTTCCTGTTTAATTCCTCTTTTCAACAAATAATTATAAGCCTTTTTGCCGCCTTCGCTATTATGCAAATGATAAGTATAATAACGGGTAGCAAGCTCATTAAGTCGGTAAATTTTATCTTTAAGGCTTTCCACACCGGTCTGAGCTTTTTTTTCAGGAATTGTAACACCAGCTTTATTCGCGAGGTAGTGGGCAGCTTCCGGAAAAGTAAGATTTTCCATTTGCATAATCAAGCTAAAAACATTGCCTGATGCTCCACAGCCAAAGCAATGATAAAGCTGCTTGTCAGGAGAAACAGAAAAAGAAGGTGTTTTTTCATTATGAAACGGACATAAACCGACCATATTCTTGCCTCTTCGCTCCAGCTTTATATATTCATTAATCAAACTGACCAGGTCTGTTCTTTGCCTGACTTCATCAACTATTTCTTCCGGTATACCCTGAGACATAAAAACACCTACTATCAGTTAACAGGTTTTCTTAAAGATTATAAAATTTACCCTATCCAATCTATGCCTGTCACAGATTTTTTTCTTCGACAGGCCATTGACCTTTCCTTCTTTCTAATATTAAAGCCCCGGCACCTTCTTGGATACCGGGGCTCTTGAAGTCTTCTATGAAGCTACTCTAAGCTTCCTCTTCTTCAGGCTCCGGTTTTGTAAGCGCCTCGGCTACAAGTTCTTCAAACTTATTTAATTCTTCTCCGGCTATTTCAGTATAAGCGATACACTCACGCTCCATACCGAGCATTTCCATCAGGTCAGAAGCATGAGCGGCTTTTCTCTGCGACCAGTAACTGACGTCTTTATACTGGCACTCGAATTTATCACTTTCTTTACAGCCGACCAAAACTACTTTGTCTGCACCAGCTTCAATCGCCTTTAGAAGGTGTGCCGTGTCAAGCTTGGCAACACAAGGGTACCGAACAACCCCAATATCTTTGAATTCCCGGTTAACAAATTCCGGCAGAGCAAAGGCCCCGTAAGAACAGGTAATCGCCAAAACCGTATCTTTTCCATTTTTACCGGCTACCATTTTTTCAACTGCCGGCTCAATAGCAGCAACCGCTTCTTCTACATAGGGAGCACGGAATTTAATAGCATAAACCGGGCAGAAACTGATACAGATGCCACAAGCCTGGCACTGGTCGTTACGGACTTCAACTTTACCTTCAGCATTAACAATAGGCACATCATAAGGGCATACCCTGACGCAGGTCAGGCAGTGCACACATAAATCTTCATCCTGGTTTGCCCCGGCAGCACAGGTCAGACAGCGGCGGGCTTCACATACAGCCAGCTCGGCGTCATAACCGATTTCAGCCTGCTTAAAGTGCTTCACCCGTTCTTCCGGGGTTAGCATCGGTATTTCATGACGAGCCATCTGGCCGATTTCACCGGCAACTTTCTCATCAAGCTTTTCAAGCTCCGGTTTTTGTTCGTATTCGACCTTGGCCACATCGAAATCTTTGCCCAGAAGATAAGCGGAAACTGCCTGGGCGGCCAACCTACCATTACCCATGGCCTGAACGGCAGAACCAGGACCGGTAATCATTTCACCGCAGCTAAAGACTCCTTCGCGGCTGGTGGTCATTTTGTTGCTATTAAAAACAACAATGCCACGCTCATTTAATTCAACCTGATCGCGTAGAGGCTCGGGATCTCCACCCTGGCCAATCGCATATATAACAATATCTGCATCCAATACCTTTTTATTATCCCGGTTAAATTCAGGATTGAAACGTCCTTCCGGATCGAAGACGCAGCTGCACTCTACTACTTCAAGGCCGGTAACTTTATCACCGTCCCTGGTAATTTTATCAGGACCCCAGGAGGTATTGAACTCGACTCCCTCTTCCCTGGCTTCTTCAATTTCCCATTCAAAAGCCGGCATTTCTTCATCACACTCAAGACAGGCCAGCTTAACCTTTGCCGCGCCTGACCTCAGGGCAGACCGGGCAACATCCATGGCCACATTGCCGCCGCCTATAACAACAACAGTGGGATTTCCTTCAAACTTGAACCCTTCTCTTTTTACAGCTTTCAGGAATGGCAGGGCATAGATAACTCCATCGCCTTCTGTACCGGGAATATTCAAACCTTTACTTACCGGTAAGCCCAGGGCCAGAACAACTGACTTGTAACCTTCCTCCTCAAGCTGATCAATTGTGATATCTTTCCCAAACTCTACGCCATATTTAAACTCCACTCCCTGTTCAGCAATTTCATCAATATCCTGGTCCATTGCTTCGTCCGGTAGACGGTAGAGTGGTATATAGTGGCGAACTGCTCCACCTGCAGATTCTTCCCGTTCGAAAACAGTTACTTCTGCTCCCTGGCGGGCCAGGTCAAAAGCTGCGGTTAAGCCCGATGGGCCTGCTCCGATTACAGCAACCTTACCTTTCAGCTTTGGTCCTCCTTCAAGGGGCTGAATCTCTGCCTTGCCGTTTTCAACTGCAAAACGCTTTAATCCGCGAATAGATGGTGGTTTATCAACATCATTACGGCGGCATTCATCTTCACAGTGATGAGCACAGATGGTGCCACAAACAAAGGGCAGGGGATTAGTTTCCTTGATTATCGCCAGCGCCCGGTCGAAATCGCCGGTTGCTATGGCCAGCAAATAATCACGGACACCCTGGTTTACCGGACAGGCAGACTGGCAGGGCGGGTGAATACTGTCCAAAGTTAGTTCATGGTTATCATGTTGGGTCAATTAGATCACTCCTTGCGACTATTTTAACTTACTTCTTATTCGCCAAAAAAATTCTTTCTCCTGTTTATATGAACTGACTATTTTAAGATTTAATCTTTTTACTATTCAATCAGGTCATGGCAGCCCTGGCTGCTGCAAGACGGGCAATCGGAATCCGGTAAGGGGAACAGCTGACATAATCCAGGCCTGCTGCATGGAAAAAAACAATTGATGATGGATCTCCGCCATGCTCACCGCAGACCCCGAGCTTAATATCCTGCCTGACTGAACGTCCTTTTTCAATGGCAATTTTTATTAAGCTGCCGACTCCTTCCTGGTCAACCTCGGCAAATGGGTTTGCCTTTAAGATTTTTTGCTGCAGGTAAAATGGCAAAAACTTACCTTCCGAGTCATCCCTGCTGTATCCAAGGGTGGTTTGAGTCAGGTCATTAGTGCCAAAGGAGAAAAAGGAAGCTGCTTCAGCAAGCTGGTCGGCCACCAGGCAGGCGCGGGGCAGCTCTATCATAGTGCCAACCAGGTAAGGCAGTTCATAACATTCTGCTTCACACAGAGCCTGCGCCTCATTTTCAACCAGCTGCTTCATTCTTTCCATTTCTTCACGGTGTCCAACCAGGGGGATCATAATTTCCGGCAGTATTTCACCCGCAGAAAAACCTTCTTCAATTAATTGAAAGGCAGCCTCAAAGATGGCTCTAACCTGCATACGGTATATTTCCGGGTAAACCATCCCCAGGCGGCAACCCCGGTGTCCCAGCATAGGATTAGACTCTGACAGTGACTGCACCTTCTGCAGCAGTTCCTCCTTGAAGCGCAGTTTTTCAGGATCGCCATTTTCCCTTTGCAGGCGGTCCACCTCCAACAAAAGTTCTTCCCTGTTCGGTAAAAACTCATGCAGTGGTGGATCAAGCAGGCGTATAGTAACCGGCTTGCCGGCCATCTCTTTTAAAATACCTTTAAAATCGCTTTTCTGCATTGGCAAAAGTTCCTCAAGGGCAGCTTCACGTTCTTCCAGTTTTTCTGAAAGAATCATCTTCTGCACAACAGGAACCCGATCAGCGGCCATGAACATATGCTCCGTCCGGCAAAGGCCGATGCCCTCTGCTCCCATCTCTACAGCCAGCCTGGCATCTTCAGGATTGTCGGCATTTGCCCTCACCTTCAGGCCGCGCACCTGGTCGGCCCAGCCAAGCAGTTCATAGAATTCATCACTGAACTGCGGTTCAATTAAGGCTGCTTCACCCAGTATAACCTGGCCACTTGTTCCATCTATTGAAAGCATTTCACCTTCC
>PXBM01000139.1 GCA_003566935.1 Syntrophomonadaceae bacterium
ATAACCGTTAAAGCAACAGCCAGCGAAGCAAGAATTGCACAGGCAACCACAAGGGCAAATTCCCAGAAAAGCTGCCCGGCCAGGCCACTTAGGAAAACAACCGGGAAAAAAACGCTAATGGTAGTCAGGGTTGAAGCTGTAATCGCCCCGGCGACCTCTTCCGCTCCCTGGACAGCGGCATCAGCAGGGGTTTTACCCATCTGGTAATGCCTGAAAATATTTTCACTAACCACAATGGCGTTGTCGACGAGCATACCGGCTGCCAGGGCCAGGCCACCCAGGGTCATCAGGTTAATAGTCAAGTTTGTAAAATAAAGTAAAGTAAAAGTAGTAATAATTGCTGCCGGAATACTTATTCCGATAAACATGGTAGTACGCCAGTTGCGCAGGAAAAATATCAGCACAATAATGGCCAGGAGCGCTCCACCGAGCAATGCTTCAGCCAGGTCAGCCAGGGCTCCTTCAATTTCTGTCCCCTGGTCGAGAGTAATATTAAAGTCTATCTGGGAAAATTCTCCTTTGCTTTCTTCAGAAAGCTGATCCAGGGCATCCCTAACCCGGCTGGCAACCAGCACTGTGTTAGCATCGCCTTCTTTTTGAATGCTGAGACTGATACTGGGCTGCTGGTTGAAACGGGCAATCGAATCGGGGGTATAAGTATCCCGGGCAATTTCAGCAACCATACCCAGGGTAATAGTATCTATTGGAAAGTCTTCATCAAAGTCGAAATCACCGAAAGGAGAACCACCGGGTGACATGGAACCGACTATGGAAGATGTGGCAAAATCTACCAGGAGCTCTTCCAGGGCGGAAGAAGCATCTTCCAGGCTGCCATTAAAATCGGTATCAAAATCATCCAAAAAGCTGCCTAGATCAGGCACTGAAATGATCGGATCCCGACGGATATTCTCCCAGTCTTCATGAAAGCTGAGGACCAGGTAATTACTGCCACTGCCAGTAACCAGGGGTTTCTCTTCAGCCAGGGCTGTCACTTCGGCAACACTGATATTTAGGCGCTCCATAGCAACAGGATCAAGCGGCACGATGATTTGATCAGCGTCTAAAACAGCCCGCTCAATCAACCAGACATCGTTAAGGCGAACAGTCTCGGCAGCACTTAGCTCCAAATCCGCGTCATTGTCATTCAAAACCGAGCTGCCCAGCGAATCCATAGATAAAGCAAGTTGCTGCCTGGTTTCGTCATATGTAATATGGGGGCTAGAAGTAAAAGGACGCAGGCTATCTTTGATATCTTCATCTTCTTCCAGCCAGTTTGCTGCAATGGGCAGATAAAAGCTGCTGCCGGAAAGATAGGCGCCATCAAAGTCGAAAAAATCACCCCAGTAAACTTCAAGGCGGGGAAACTCGAAGGCACCGTCACCAAAGCCGGCAAAACCACCGTCAAAAATGTTGTTTTCCCCGGCCAATAATTGATTCAGGTCAATATTGATTTCCGCACCAATCATTTCTTCCAGTCTTTCCTGGTCGACCTGGAAACCAACCACCAGGTCAGTCAGCATATCCTGATCTGCCTGGCGGCCCAGGAAGCGAATCCGCACCTGGCGATCCTCAAGATCGATGATCCCGGCTGGAAGATCGAGCAGGCTGGCCCTTAAAACATTAGCAATCTGATCGAATGACAGTTCATACTGATCCATCTTTTCAGGAGCGGTTCTGATAAAGAGATCCTGCTGAGCACCGCCCTGGATAGTAACTGATGCTACTCCCAATACTGATTCCAGGCGAGGAGCAGCAGTATCTTCCAGCCATTCCGTTAGATCAACCAGGTCATCTGTGCCGCTGGCTGAAGCGACCATAATCGGCATCAGGGTTGGATCGAATTCGAGGATCATGGGCCGCTGCACTTCATCAGGAAGATCGAGTAAATCCATGCGCACATTTACATCTTCGCGAATATCTTTTACATTTATCCCCCAGTCAAACTGCATGATCACCAGGGATGTGTTTTCCTGGGATCTGGAAATCAGGTTGGTCAGGCCGCTGACAGCAGAAACCCCTTCTTCAACAGGCCTGGTAACAAGCTCGAGAGTTTCCTGGGGCGAACTACCCGGGAAAACTGTAATTACTGCCAGGACAGGAGGTTGAATATCGGGCAGCAAATCAAGAGGAGTCTGGTAAAGGCTGACCAGGCCGATTAATAATACCAGCAATAATATTGTTCCCGTGGCTACGGGGCGTTTAACTGCCATTTTCGACAGGCTCATGCAAAATTACCTCCGGCCGACCGGTCGGTCGGTTTTTTTTGATTATACCATAATAGTAATAGGAATAGTGCCTGTGAGTTAAAGTTCTATTTTTCTGAATTAACCGGACAAGGCATGGCTTAGCCAATTTTACCGGGGTAAAAGCTTACCGAAAACAATTCCGACAGCCAGGACAGCAAGGCCAAAAAGGGCATAATAAAACGGCACGATCGCGATCAGGGGTACGCTGTATTCAAAAATATTATAAAATGCAGCTGTTTCTAAAAGATCACTGCTGATCAATCCCAGTTCAAGCATACCCGGTAGGATAACATTCCATCCCTGCAGGGCCAGGTAGAAGCTGGCTCCTGATAACATGGCTGCTGCACCAAACCACTTCAAAGCGTCAAACGGGCCAGTTATAAAATAGAGCAGCAGCAGGCCAAGGATAAAAGCGGCAGCAGTGAGGTAACGATAAACACTGCAAAACTGCCTGGTCAGGCTGAGCAGGTTCAACAAGTCCCTGCCTGCTTCCTGTTCCATCAATAATTGCTCTACGGGTAGACGATCTGGAAGCGGCATCTGTTCAACTAAACTCTCAGCCAAAAGATATAGTTCTGCCGGATCAAAACCAAGCATTCGCAAAAGCTGTTCGGGGATGACCGTCAATGCCATTTCCAGTTTGGCACTTAACTCCTCTTTCTCTTCCCGCAGGTCAATCACTGCCTTGATTGACTGCTGCTCACCGGTAACATAGCGGACAAAGTCATCAGTAATTATTATCGTCTGTTCCTCAAACCATTCCTCGGTAAATACCATTAATAAAACCCTGGTCACAACAGCGGCCATATGGTCGGGCATTTCTTCAGACATCTCTTCGAGGATTGTTTCCTGTAGGTGTTCATGGATGCTGGTACTGAGGTTCGTTTCAGCCAGCATTTGTTCATAGTAATCCTGTTCAAAAATAGTCCGATTTGCACTGAGTCCACCCTGGTATGCCCAGCCGACTGAGATCAGCACAAGAAAAATTACTATTAATGCGAATAATTTCAGGCCTTTCACAAAATCACCTTAACTAATGAATTTGAATGTTTTGGAAGATATGATACAAACCTGCTCCGGCTATGGCAAAAGCAGCCGGGTAAAACAACACAAATGCGCTTTCACCTTTTTGCAGCACTTCAATAATAATAAAGAGGACTACACAAAAGCGGGCCAGGTTGATTCGCCTGATATCGGGCTGAATTTCTGTGCTGTCACCGGACAAAATATCTTTACCTGTTGCAATAATAACATAAATTAAAAAAATAACCAGTAAAAAAATAAACAAACCTGTAGGAATCGAAATGCTGATATTGTAGGATAAATGATCATTGAAAAAGTAAACGCTAAATGCCAGAGCCGCGAAGGCAGGTAAAATAAAAATAAACAGTTTGCGGATGACCGGTTCCAATATATAGTCAGCGGCAAAACAAACCAGGAGCAGGGGCAATCCGGTGTAAACACCATTATTATAGAGCGCGATTCCCAAAAGAACCAGCATCAAAGCGTCAAAAACTGTAGCCCGCAACCCGGGGCTCCTGTTTAAGAAGCGCATAGTCAGCAGGATAAACAATAGGCTTAATAAGTCAGGAGAATCATAATAAAGAGCTGCGGCAAGGACAAGTGGCAAAGCAAAAAAAGCAGACCATTCGTAAGCGGGATCTACTTCCCGTCCAATAGCCCAGCATAAAAACAAAGCTATACCGGCACCAAAAGCAGTTGATAAAGCTTCTGCTGCCGGAACAGCAGTAAGCAAAAGGTAAGCGAAATATAAGGCAAATAGTGTAAGGGAAACAAAAACTATTAACCGGTTGGTCGGATAACTTAAATCTATTGGCCTGCCAAGAGTGATAAAACTTTTAACCTCTTTCATTCCTTTCTATATTCTATTACGGGCCACGGAATAAGCGGCCAGGGCAATCGATGCCATTTTACCCACTGGCGGTTCATTGCGTGAGGTTAAAATTACCGGCCGGCTGGCCCCGAGAACCAGGCCGCCCATCCGTCCCCCGGCAAAATAAATAATCGCTTTACCGAGAATATTACCTGATTCAATATTCGGCACCATTAAGATGTCGGCTTTGCCGGCAATCGGACTTTCGATCCCTTTATGCAAAGCCGATTCATAACTAACCGCAATATCAAGCGGGGTCGGCCCGTCCACAATTGCCCCGGGAAAGGCTTCCCCGGCCATCTCTTTCAAAGCCTGGGCATCTACAGTGGCCGGTATCTTTGGATCAACTTTTTCATTTGCTGTTAAAATGGCAACCCTGGGCTTGTCAATGCCGATTGATTGCAGAAATTCCACAGCATTCAGTAAAATTGCCTTTTTCTGATCAAGGTTCGGGCTTACATTCAGGCCACCGTCGGTCATATAGATCAAACGGTAATACCCGGGCACTTCGTATATGGCAAAGTGACTTAAAATACGATCCCTGCGCATACCGCCCTCAGGGTTCAGCACCGCCCTTAGAAAATCAGAACTGTTAACCATACCTTTCATCAAAATGTCGGCCCTGCCGGCGGCGACTTCCTTTACAGCCCGGTGTGTGGCCTCTATAGGATCGGCAATATCAATGATCTCGATACCCTGCAGGTTAAGACTGACAGTCATTGCCTGCCGCCAGATCTGCTCTTCATTACCGATTAAAACAAAGTCAACCAGCCCTTCTTTGCGGCTGTCTCTAACCGCCTCAAGGACAGATTCTTCTGCAGCGGCAGCAACACAGAGTTTACAGGGGGGCAGTTCCTTAACAGCCGCTATAACCTGATAAAAGTTTTCAAATGCCACCTTTGATCAACCTCCCGCTTTGTTAATATTTTAATAAGTCAGGGCTTCCGCTTCACAGCGCAGAACGCGCAGCGCTCCGGCAGCCAGGGCTTCAAGCTCTTCTTCCCCCGGAATTACCGATAAGGGCGCTATAAAAGAAACTTTCTTATCGATCATACGCACAAACTTTTCTGCATGGGCCATCCCGCCGGTCAGCACAATATAATCAACCTGCCCGTCGAGCACGGCAGACATGGCTCCGATTTCTTTTGCTACCTGGTAAGCCATCGCTTCAGCAACTTCGGTTGCTTCTTGATCATCTTCTTTTACAGCCCTTTCCACCTCGCTGAAATCCTTTGTGCCGAGATAGGAATAAATTCCGCCCCGGGATGTCAAAAGTTTAATCGCTTCTTCCATGCTGTATTCTCCGCTGTAGCAAAGGCGCACCAGGCCCAGGGCTGGCATAGTGCCACAGCGTTCCAGGGAAAAAGGCCCTTCTTCATTGGCATTGTTTACATCAATCATTCTTCCCTTCTGGTGGGCGGAAACAGATATTCCACTGCCGAGATGAACCACGACAAGGTTTAGCTGCTCATAGCTTTTCCCGGCCTCTGCTGCCGCCCGCCTGGCCATCGCTTTCATGTTCAGGGCATGTGACATGCTGAGCCGGGGGACACCCTTAAGCCCTGAATAGCGGGCCGGGGTATCAAATTCATCAACTGTCACCGGGTCGACCGTATAAACAGGGATACCAAGTTTGCGGGCCAGGGGCAGAGCGATGATTGAGCCCAGGTTTGAAGCGTGCCAGCCAAATTTAGCCTCCAGCAAGTCCTCATAAACAGTATCATCTACAAGGTAGGTTCCGGAGGAAAGCGGTTTAAGCAGTCCTCCACGCACAACCAGGGCCGACAGTTCTGCTTGATCAACATTTTTCAGCTGCAATAGTTCAACCAGGGCCTCCCGGCGAAAACGAGCCTGTTCCTCGCGGGGAATGTCGGAAGAAATTTCCTCTAGGCTGTGACGCAGGGTTTCCTTAAAAACAGCCTGGTCATCTTTAAAAAGACCGATCTTTGTTGATGTAGAACCGGGATTAATGGCCAGGATATTATACATAGCAACGACTCCCTATCTTTGATAAACCACTTTACCGCCAACCATGGTCAGGTCAACCTGCAGCTCAAGGATCCGGGCTGGTTCTACAGTAGAAATGTCTTCTGATAAAACCACCAGGTCTGCCAGCTTCCCGGGGGTAATGCTGCCCTTGATATTTTCTTCAAAACTGCAGTAAGCTGAACCCATGGTATAAATATAGAGAACTTCGTCCAGGGTCAGGCGCTGCCCGGGGAACCAACCTTCCGGCGGATTGCCATTTTTATCCTGCCTGGTTATAGCAGCATGAACAGTTTGCAAAGGTTCGAAATTTTCCACGGGACAGTCAGATCCGCAGCCCACAGTTATTCCACTGTCAATTATATCTTTCCAGCGATAAGTCCAGTGAGCCCGTTCAGACCCCAGGTGACGATCGACCAGGTCAAAATCGGAAGGAACAAAAAGGGGC
>PXBM01000189.1 GCA_003566935.1 Syntrophomonadaceae bacterium
ACAAATCCATCACAGACAACTACATCAGCCGCATTAAAGAAAACTTCAGTGCCTTCAACATTTCCGCAAAAACCCGGCAAAAGCTTATCAAACAACTGATAAGCTTTTCTGACCTGTATATTACCTTTGTTGCTTTCAACGCCTACATTAAACAAGCCTACACGGGGTTCACTGTAACCCAAAATTTGCTGTGCATAAATCCGACCCATTTGCGCGTACTGTAAAAGCTGTTCCGGACTGGCATCCATATTTGCTCCTACATCAAGAAATAGAACAGGCTTTCCGCTAAAGCTTGGCATAGGAGTCAGGAGAGCCGGCCTGCTTATGCCGCTTAATCGCCCCAGAAATAATACTCCTGCAGCCATTAATGCTCCAGTATTACCTGCGCTAAGGGCAGCGTCAGCTTCACCCTTGCGAACCATTTGTAATGCTTTTACCATGGATGATCCTTTTTTGCTGCGGATTGAAAGGCCCGGATCATCATCACTATTTATAATTTCATCGGCATTAACTATCTGAACACGATTGGAAGGATAATCTTTTTTGTCTAAATATTTTTTAATATTACCTTCCTGGCCAATAAGAACCAGGTTCAGGTCATTAAAAAAAGTAAGCGCCGACAATGCGCCGCTAATTATCTCATCAGGTGCATGATCTCCACCCATGACATCTACTGCCACTTTTACCAAGCTGATCACTTCCTCACATAAAACCGAAAAAGCATATATACATAACACGCCCCTTATGGCTAAGCATTAGGGGCGTACTCTATATGCTGTTAGTTCACTTTTACGGCTTCCCTACCTTTATAGTGTCCACAGTTTAAGCAAACCTTATGACCGGGCTTAAGCTCATGACACTGTGGACAGGGAGTAAGATGGGGAGCTTTTAATTTGTACTGCGAGCGTCTCATATCCCTCTTTGATTTTGAGGTTTTTCTCTTGGGAACAGCCACTGTAACGCCTCCTTATTTACTAGTTATCTCTGTTTCAGTTCTTTTAGCTTTAAAAGCCTGATATCAATTGCTTCATCATCCATATTGCAACTACAGGAAGAGTTGTTCAGGTCTGTACCACAGCCGGCACAAATGCCCTTACAATCAGGTTTGCATAAAGGACTGTATTCCTGAGCCAGTATGATTAACTGCCGGATGTATTCATCCAGATAAAGATAGTCACCAACAACAGTATGCATATTTGCAGTTTCCGCGGCCAGACTGTCAGGAGTGCTACCAGCCGGAACTTCCTTCAACACATTAAAAGCCTCAGTAAAATCAGCTTTTAAATGGTAATCAAAGTTTTCGAGACACCTTGAACAAACAGTCTGTACAGCAGCATTAAAGCTACCGTTAATCAACACTTTGTCCGCACTGGAGGAAACGCTTACCTGCAGCGTTAATGTGCCGCCTTCAGAAAAATCATCAAATGATTCAGCAAGTTTTTCTTCAAACAGGTAATCAAAGGCTTCGCCTTTTTTTTGTTTAACCTCAGGCAGGTATATGTACATTTACACCACTTCCCAAAAAAACTACAGTAATTATATAAATAGTTATTTTCTTTGTCAACATATTTGACAGTCAGTCGGCTTAACCAGGCGACCTAGTAAGTTACACCATCCAGATCTTCCCTGGTAGTGCCTCTTGATGATTCATTGAATGCTATCATAATTTGGTTTGGCAAGCAAACAATTTTTTCATAAGAGTATTCTATCCAGCTGGTGTGTGAACAGATATGCCTTGGACAAATATCATCTTCGAGAGGCATCATCCTGATCCGTCCCTCTTCGACTTCAACAAGAGCGGTATGCTCATTTTCAGGACCGAAGTCAAAGCTGTATTCATAGCTATCAGCTTCTGACAGCGACAGTTCTGCAACCTGTTCATTTTGAACGTAAATAGTAGCATATTTATGCTCAACAGCCCCGGCGTGCTGTATATTAAACCAGAAACCTACAAGACCCCACACCAGTATAGCTGTTATTATAATATAGTCGGTTTTTTTTATTTTTAATATCATTTTTTTCACCCGTTAATTATTATATCACAAGCTGGCCATGGCTTTTAAGTATATTTTTTTGCTACTATCAATGCATCGGCCGCAACAGCGCCTGCGCCATTTTCATATAGAATAAGCGGATTAATATCAATCTCTTCGATTTCATCCTTCAACTCCAGGGCAAGCCTTGAAATATTCGTTAATACTCGGACCAATGCTTCTATATCACGCTCTTTTTGCCCGCGGAAGCTGCTTAAAAGGGCTTTGCCTTTTATATCCTGAATCATTTCACGAGCATCTTCTTCACTGAGCGGAGCAACCCTGGTGGAAGCGTCTTTTAATACTTCAACATAAACGCCGCCAAGCCCGAAAACCACGGCAGGCCCAAAGATTGGATCGTTTTTGACTCCAACAATAACTTCGAGGCCAGGTTTTAACATTTCCTGAACCAGTATCCCTTCCAGTGAAGCATCTGGCCGCTCCTGTTTTACTCTACTCATGATAGAATTAAAAGCATTTACAACTTCATTTTCACTATTCAGGTTTAATTCCAGTCCCCCGACATCTGTTTTGTGGAGAAGCTGAGGAGACATAATTTTCAGCGCAACCGGATACCCTATATCACTGGCAGCCTTTACAGCTTCTCCAGGGCTTGTGACTAGAGTCTCCTTCGTTAAAGGTATATCATAAGACTCCAATATTTGCTTGGAACGCCACTCAGTTAATGCACCACCAGGTTCTACTGCATTTTCCCTTAATTGGCTGCGGGCAAAATCCCGGGCCTTACCAGGTTTGCTGACATGTTTATAGCGGGGGCGCTCAATTTTTTGAACCCAGTCAGCAAGGGCATTGATGGCCCACAGTCCACTGGGAATATGTTCAATTACAGGAACACCGGCCTGAACCAGGGTATTTTTCGCTTTTATAGCATAATCCTGCCCTGTAGGCCAGGTGAATATAATCAGCGGTTTTTCAACTTCCCTGTACACTTCAATTATTTTTTGGGCTGCTTCCGGATCAGGCATTTCAAGGTTATAAAAGAAACCGCCAACATCAACCTCGGGATCCTGCATAACCAGACGCAGTGCCCGCTGAAACAGTTCCCTGTCAATAAACAGCTGGGAAGTTAAATCAACGGGGTTGCCAACCGCTCCGAAAACCGGGACAAATTCCCGCAGTTTCTGCTGGGTTAATTCTGTCAGGCTGACTACTTCCAGGCCGTACTGAGGGCATTTGTCAGCAACAACTACTCCACCGCCACCGGAAATAGTTATTATCGCCATTTTCTTACCACGGGGCAATCTCCCGGAAGCATAAAGGGCAATCAGGGCATTCATCTGCTCAACATCGTCAGCTCTTGGCACGCCATATTGTTTAAACATACCATCATAAACCTGATCGGAACCGACCAGGGCGCCGGTGTGAGATGCCGCAGCAGCAGCCCCCCTTTCTGTCCGTCCCACTTTAAGCATAGTCACCAGTTTTTTTTGCTCTAAGGCATGGCGGCAGGCTTCCATAAACAACCTGCCATCGCCCTGCAGCCCTTCAAGATAACCGGCCACAATAGTAACTTCATCCTGCCTGACCAGGTAGTTGAGAATTTCTGAAAATGATACATCTGCTTCATTACCGGTACTAACAAAGTAATTGAATCCAATCGAAAGCTGCATAACCATTTGATATATGATTCCACCAAGACCACCGCTCTGGGTGATAAATGAAAGTTTTTTCGGGTGAACCAAATCCCTTCGCTCCTGGTTGTAAAAAAAACTGGCCATATTCCCGTTATAATAATTCAATATGCCCAGGCAGTTCGGGCCAAGAATGCGTATGCCGCTCCTGTCAGCCAGATTTTTCATTTCATCCTGAATCTTTCGCCCTTCTTCACCAATTTCAGCAAAACCTGATGTAAATATTATTACTGTTTTGACTTGTTTCTTTTCACATTCTTCCAGAACAGCCATAGTCTGGGCAGCAGCAACTCCAATAATTGCCAGATCTATCGGCGCATCAATATCAAGAATCGACGGATAACACTTCAATCCACCCACATTTTCATATTTTGGATTAACAGGATAAACCTCTCCTTTAAAACCAAACATATTCAAAAGGTATAAAGGTATTCCGTTAGGTTTAAGCGCATTTTGACTGGCCCCGATTACCGCAATTGACTTAGGATAAAAAAAAGTTTCCATTTCAACTGCTTTTACTGCTTCAAGTTCATGTGCCTGCTGGCTGCTCATAATTACTCCTCCTCGAGAGCTATTCATACTGCTACTTTTTCTTTTTTGTTTTACTAATTAATATTTTACATGATCAATTAATAAATGGGTATACTTTTAAGTAACTTTTATCAAGATGATTTAACAAAAAATATTTTTTACTTAATATTTAGTTCATCATTAGCAATTATAGCCATTGAAAAGCTGTGTTATAATGAGAACAGATGATTTTTTTGTCTCAAGGAGGTTGACCATAAATTGGCAGAAAAGAAAATACCGTTTGACCAAAATATAGATGAAACCAAAAAGAAAAGCCCAAGGAAAAAACGCAGCATTATATTAATTATTCTGCTCGTATTATTTTTGTTATTTCTTATCGGGGGCGGCGCTGCAGCAGTAGTTGTAAACAGCTTTATCAGCGATGCTCCTGAACTCGACACTTCTCGACTGGCAACGGTGGAAACATCATACCTTTTCGATGTCCATGGCGAAGAAATAACTGCCTTGCATGAAGAACAAAACCGGATTGCTGTCAGCCTTAACCAGGTCCCGGAACATGTTCAGCAGGCCTTTATCGCCATTGAGGATGAACGTTTTTACGATCATTTCGGATTTGATGTTGTCGGCAGTATCAGGGCCGCATACGCCAATCTGAGAGCTGGTAGAATAGTCCAGGGGGCCAGCACCATTAGCCAGCAGCTGGCGCAAAATGCATATTTAACAACTGAAACTAGTTACGAGAGAAAAGTTCAGGAAATATGGTTAGCTATTCAGCTTGAACAAATATATGGTAAAAATGAAATCCTGGAAATGTATTTAAACCGGATATATTTCGGTAACGGAGCTTACGGTGTTGAAGCCGCGTCACAAACGTATTTCGATAAAAGTGTTGAAGAAATTAATGTAAATGAAGCAGCTATGCTTGCGGGTGCCGTTCAGTCACCAAATTTGTTTAATCCTTTTGATAACCAGGCTGAAGCCGAGGCAAGAATGCGAATTGTGCTTGGCAATATGCACAGGCAGGAAATGCTGACTGAAGAAGAATATAATCAGGCCCTAAACCGGCAGATGTCTTACGGGGCACCGAGAGATGAAGAATATCCCTACCCGCATTTCATAGATTATGTTATTCACGAGGAACTGATAGAGATTCTCATTGATCTGCCTACGATTGACTCGCGCCAGGAAGCTTACCTGGCGATCTATACTGACGGACTAAAGGTTTATACTACCCTGGACCCTGATATGCAAAGCCATGTTGAGTCAGTTCTGGCCAACGAAGAGCTATACCCGACAACGATCTATGTAAACCTGCTTGAAGCAAGATCAGCAATTGCAATACTACCCGAAGACCAGGATTTGACCAGTGCCCAGCTTGAAGAATTAGAGGATGAAGAAACCGGAATCGCCCAGCCCCAGGCAGCCATAGTTCTTGCAGATCCTCAGACAGGACAGATTCAGGCATTAGGCGGAGGACGTGAATACCGGAAAAGAATTGATGAAATACTTCGCTTTAATACTTTACGGCAGCCCGGTTCGGCAATAAAACCAATTATTACGTACGGGCCTGCTTTTGAGGAAGGCACCCTGGCCGGCGCAGGATCAACTCTTGACGATTCACCATATATCGGACCCAGGGGGGATTGGTTCCCGGAAAACTTCGACTACCAATTCCGGGGTTTTATACCGGCCCGTGATGCCCTGTATTTCTCATACAACATTCCTGCCGTTCGGGCTTTTGAGGATTTAGGACCACGTGTTGGCGCAGAATATGCTCAAAAAATGGGCATTGCAACCCTACATCCAGATGAAATGGAAAATATCGCTTTAACCCTTGGGGGTTTTACCAGGGGAGTACGCGCAATTGATATGGCCCAGGCTTACAGTGTTCTTGCTAATGATGGAGTCAAGATTGGGTTGCACACTGTAGAACGGATAGAGGACCGCTATGGAGAAGTTATCTATGAAAACCGCCCTGAACCGGAGCAGGTTTTAAGCCCCCAGGCTGTTTTTCTGGTCAATGATATCCTGCAGGACTTCGTAACTCAATATCTTGGCCGGGCTCTTCAAATTGACCGTCCGGTAGCTGCAAAAACCGGAACCACCGACGACTGGAAGGATGTTTACCTGGCCGCCTACACACCAAACCTGGTTGCTACCTTCTGGATGGGTTATGACGAACCCAAGATGGGCCGTATTCAGCAGGGCTGGAGATACTCCACTGCTTTTCTGCGTGAAGTTTTTCTTGAAGCTTTCGAAGACCTGGAAATTGAGGATTTTGAACAGCCTGAAGGAATTGTTCGAGCAA
>PXBM01000138.1 GCA_003566935.1 Syntrophomonadaceae bacterium
CTCTTTATTGGCGATGAGCAGTTCGGTTGCACGTTTTTCTTTTTCTTCGTTTTGGAATAGCATTTCTTTATTGGCGATGAGCAGTTCGGTTGCACGTTTTTCTTTTTCTTCGCTTTGGAAAGCCAGCTCTTTATTGGCGATGAGCAGTTCGGTTGCACGTTTTTCTTTTTCTTCGTTTTGGAATAGCATTTCTTTATTGGCGATGAGCAGTTCGGTTGCACGTTTTTCTTTTTCTTCGCTTTGGGAAGCCAGCTCTTTATTAGCGATGAGCAGTTCGGCTGCACGTTTTTCTTTTTCTTCGTTTTGGAATAGCAATTCCTTATTAGCGATAATCAGTTCGGCTGCACGCTTCTCTTTCTCCATTTGAAGATCCGCATTGTCTTTCTCGAATTGCATTTGTTGTATTCTGAAATTCAAATGGGTTCCTACACGGGCAATTACTTCTCGCCGATTAAAAGGTTTGGTGATAAAATCCGCTGCTCCCAAGTTGAATGCTTTAATATTATCTTTCGTTTCATCCAGAGAAGAAATGAATATAATCGGTATATCTTTCGTTTTCTCATCCGATTTAAGTCTTTTACATATTTCGAATCCATCTATAGAAAGCATTTTGGTGTCAATCAAAATAATATCTGGCAGTTTTGCTGCAATAGACAGCAATGCTCGTTTTCCACTATTTGAAGACCTGACCATATACCCCTCAGACAAGAATATTTCATTCAGAAGTGTAAAATTTTCCGTTTTATCATAAATAATCATGAGTTCTGCGGTATAAACATCCTTCGATTGTTTAAATCTCATTAGTAAAACCCCATTCCAATGAACTCTCACCGTTTTCTGTCAAATGTGCCTTGTAACCATTACGAGGATGCCTGCTTATTCTTTGTGTTGATTGTCATTTGATATCTCTGCTGGTTCGAAGATGTCTTTTCAATTGGCTTGATATTACCATTCGTTTTCTGGATATGATCTAAAAAAAATATGCCAAGTAGCAACCTATTTCTTCGTGAAATTCTGTTCCAAAAGTAGCCCTTAAATAAATCTTTAACAAGAAATATTTCGCCATCATTAAGTTTGTCAGTTTCTTTTAAAGCTTCGTTCAATAATTTAGTTACCTCAACCATTCTTATTACTCCTTGGTTTTATAATTATAAGGACAACATTGTTTACATAATTATAGACCTATTTAAATTATTTGTATATATATAATTTAGTTAAGCCCAGCAAACATTTTATTAACAAGATAGGTCTTTAGTTCCGAAGTTAAAAAAAACCTGAAATAGAGGACTTTATCGCCTATCAGATTATTAGCAAAGATGACTTAGGTAATGATTTAATGCAATTTTAATGCAGTTGTATTTTTTATAGAGCAGTTTTATAAGAAAATACGATGTCCCCTCAGGTATAGATCTGATAACTCCTATCATTCTTGGTTTGCCTTATTGCACAGATTATTACTTCTATGAATGGGAAGCTCAATATCTCAATAATAATAAAGATAAATTAAGATGTTTCTTTTCCACATTAAATAGTGGACTCGAAATCGTGTGTGTCGCAAGGCACCGTGGGTTCGAATCCCACTCTCTCCGCCAAGTAACATGACTAAAGGGCTTGCGAATTTTTCACGCTAGCCCTTTAGGTATTTAAGCAGTTATCTTTAAGCTGTTAGTATCTAAGGTTCTACCGGGTAGCCAGCCTGAAACCAGGTTTTATAATCACCTGATAGGTCATTATCTTTATTAAAAAGCTATGCAGCGCTGTTTTGTAATAAAGATTGACGATCTGACATTAATGAATTATTATAGAATTAAAAGTCCGGACATTCGGATGTATTGGCGGGGTTAATTATGTCTGCTGAATTAAATACAGTAAAAAAAGCTCTTGCTGCGGCAAATTTAGCCGAAGTTGAAGTCATCGAAAAGCAAGGTGCCTTGGTCCTGGAAGGTCAGGTTAAGAACTGGCAACAGTACCTTGAAGCAGGTTATGCAGCGGCCGGTCAAGATTTCCGTGGTGTTGTAAACGATCTGGAAGTGGAAGGGCTTGAAAATTTTAAGCAGCAATGCGAAAGCAGTCCTGAGGATTTTAGCCTTGAGAGATACTCATTTGATGTAGTTGTCATTGGTGGCGGGGTGATTGGCTGTGCCATTGCCCGGGAGCTAACCCGCTACAATGTTAAAGTGGCCCTGCTGGAAAAAGAAAGCGATTTGGCCAGGCATACATCAGGCCGTAACAACGGGATGATTCACTCGACCATGGCGGTAAAACTGGGCACTAAAAAGTATCTATATAATCTGCGCGGCAACAGGATGTACAGGAAGGTAGCGGAGGAGCTCGGGTTTGATCTAAAATGGCCGGGTTCATTTGCCATGCTGGATAAAAATTGGCAGCTGCTTTTAGGGCCTTATGCCAGGAGGATTGCTTCTAAAAAGGGAGTGCAGGGATTTCGGGTTTTAAGCAAGGGGAAAGTTAAAGAGCTTGAACCTAATGCCTGGGAAGAGCAAACAGGATCCTTTTATATGCCGGAAACCGGTGTGGTGGATCCTTACCAGGTTACAATCGCCTATGCAGAAAATGCCATGCAAAATGGAACCACAATATATTTAAACACGAAAGTGCTTGGTTTTGAAAAAGATAACAACCGGATAACCGCTGTACGGACAAATCGGGGAACCCTGCAGGCAGGCGTGATCATTAATGCTGCCGGTATCTGGGCCGACCATGTAGCAGAAATGGCCGGGGATCGTTTTTATACCATACACCCGCGTAAAGGTGTTATAGCTATTCTTGATAAAAAAACCGGTTCCAGTCAGAGCTATATACTGGGGCGGGCCCAATTAAGCAGTGAGGCAAAAACCAAAGGTGGCGGTCTTGTCCCCCTGTTAGACGGTAACATTCTGGCTGGACCGACGGCTGATGAAGTGCCCGGCAGGGAAGATTACTCTACCGAAACGCATGAATTGCAACACATTTTAGATCACCACCTGGTGCTAAATAAAACCCTTCAGCAATCAGACATTATCACCTACTTTGCCGGGACCAGGGCCTGCACTTTCGAAGAAGACTTTATTATTGAAATTTCAGAATATGTTGAGAACCTGGTGCATGCAGCAGGCATTCAATCGCCCGGGCTCGCTTCAGCTCCTGCCATTGCTGTTGATGTCCGGGATATGGCAGCAGAAATATTAAAGAATAAAATGGATTTAAAAGAAAACCCGGACTTTAATCCCAAGCGGAAATTAGCACCGCAGCCGGTCAGGTTAAGCCTGAAAGAACGTAACTGTTTGATTGAAAACAGGCCGTCTTACGGTCAGATAGTATGCCGATGTGAGCTTGTATCGGAAGGGGAAATAGTAGATGCAATTCATGCCCCACTACCGGCACGCACTCTTGATGCAGTCAAGCGCAGGGCCAGGGCCGGAATGGGTCGCTGCCAGGGAGGTTTTTGCACTCCGGCGGTTATAAATATTCTGGCCCGGGAAACCGGTCGACAGGTTACTGAGATTTGTAAGCATGAACCTGGGTCTGTATTAATTACGGACAGAACCAGGCGTAAAGGATGTGAACAAAGTGCACACTGATGTCCTCGTCATAGGAGCAGGTCCGGCGGGGCTGGCCGCCGCCGCAGCTGCCGCGGAACATGGGGCGGAAGTGCTGCTTGTTGATCGAGAAAGCCGGCCCGGTGGTATTTTGAAACAGTGTATCCATGATGGTTTTGGTGTTATTCGCTATGAAGAAAAGTTAACCGGCCCGGAGTATGCATACCGGGATATTGAAGCAGTTCGTGCATATGGCCTTAGGGTTTTAAATAATACATTTGTCCTTGATTTGAAGCAATCGGTGGATGGCTTCTCACTGCTATTGCAAAATCCTATAGATGGTGCATTCAGAGTCGATACAAAGGCGCTGGTGGCGGCAAACGGTTGTCGGGAAAGGACTTCCAGGCAGGTATTTATTCATGGGGACCGACCGGCCGGTATTTACAGCGCCGGAACGGCCCAGAATTTAATTAACTTACACGGCTACCTGCCCGGTAGAAAGGTTGTTATCCTCGGTTCCGGCGATATTGGAATGATCATGGCCCGGCGCTTGACCCTGGAAGGCGCAGAAGTTGCTGGTGTTTATGAAATAAAAGATGAACCTTCCGGGCTAACCCGTAACCGGGTGCAGTGCCTTGATGACTATAATATTCCGCTTTACTTAAACACCACTGTGACCAGGGTGCATGGTACTAAAAGGGTAACCGGCGTATCGGTCGCGGCTGTCGGTGCGGATTTAAAACCGCTACCCGGTAGTGAAACATTAGTGCCCTGTGACACTCTTTTGCTATCGGTAGGCTTGATTCCTGAAAATGATATATTGGAACCGCTGGCTCTTGAGTTTGATGCGAAAACTGGCGGACCGGTTGTGGATCAGCGCATGATGACATCAGTCCCCGGTTTATTCAGCTGTGGGAATGCAACTCACGTTAATGATATGGTTGATTATGTATCTGAAAGTGGCTTCAACGCAGGCAGGGCAGCTGCGAATTATTGCCAGCACGGTGGCAGCCAGGGCAGCGTGGAAGTGGTAAGCGGCAACAACCTGCTTTATGCAGTACCACAGCGCCTGGTTTCCGGTGAGGAAGCAGCTATTTATTTCCGCTCAGATAAAACTATTGATAGGGTTATACTGGTAGCGCAGGCAGCAGGCAAAGAGCTATTCAGGGAAAAATACCTGAGGATTCGCCCTCCTGAAATGCAGAAAATAGTTTTACAGCCGCTGTCTCCTGAAGTGGAATCAGTTGAAATCGGTCTGGAGGAGGTTACATAGGATGGAAAAAAGAGAGTTAACCTGTATCCAGTGCCCTCTAAGCTGCCGGGTAACAGTTTCCGGTGAAGGGGATCAACTAAAATTTACAGGGAACCAGTGTAAACAGGGGATAGAATATGCCAGGCAGGAAGTAACCAACCCGACCCGAACCCTGACCACTACCATAGCGACTGCTTTTCCCGATTTTCCATTACTGCCCGTCCGTACTGCCGGTGAGGTGCCTCTTGGCAAAATATTTGAGATCATGAAAGTGATTAGAGCAGTTCAGGTTGAACAGAGATTGAAGCCTGGCGATGTTATCCTGGAAATTATACCGGGAACTGATAAAGCCCTTATCGCTACCGCGGATATGTGTGAAGGGGTAAGTGCTGTGGTTGTAAAATGATAATTGCTTAGCGGGGTTCAAGCCTGGTTTTGATCGTGTAAAGGTCGCCCCGGTAGCTGAAGGTTAGCCAGAAAAACGGGATGTGGTCCGGAGTATAAATTAAGCGGCTGAGCTGCAGGATAGGGGGACCAATTTTTACTTCGAGCAGGCCGGCCGTATCTTCATCGGCAACCAGGGAGCTAATTTCCTGGGTGATCCGGCCTAGCTGAACTTTCTTGTCGTAGACGAGGTAATTATAAAAAGACCCTGTCAGTTTTTCCTTATCAACTTCCCCTACAACAGAGCGGTTCAGAAAAGATTTTTCCAGTGCTACAGGCAGTTTGTTTGCCGTTCGCAGGCGCTTCATATAAATAATGTTTTCATTATCGGGTAAACTTAAAATGTTTTTTACGTCTGGATCAGGCAGGCGGTAATCCAACTCTAAAAGAATAGCCCCGGGCTTGTAGCCGCGTGAAATCATTTCTGATGAGAATGATACCAGCTGCTCCATCCCGTCTTCTGTCCGGTTGCGGCAGACATAAGTACCTTTACCTCTTTGACGGTAAAGAAATCCTTCGCTCACCAGCTTAAGAATGGCCCGGCGCACGGTTTCTCTACCTACACCGTAAGAAGACATCAGCTCAGATTCAGTTGGAACCAGGGTATCAAGCTGCCACTCCCCACCGGTAATCTTTTTTTTAAGATCTTCGTAGAGCTGCAGGTATAAAGGGACGCCGCTGTTTTCAAGCTTCATTTATCTTCCCCTTTTATCAGGAACCAATTATAATTATTAACACTTTTTAAACTTGAAGTTTCCTGTTTGCCTTACTAATTTTATCACAGCATAATTTTCCAAACAATTGCAGCGGTAAGAGGACTACTCCTATGAGTATAGTTCCCTGGCAGCTTCACTGGCAGCAAGGGTTGCCTTGCGTAAGAAGTCCTGTGCTATGTGCAGCCGGGACTGTTTAAGTGCATATCGCTTTGCTTTATCCGAATCCATCGGTTCGTACATATAGGTGTCCATGGTTACCTCAACCTGGATTACGTGAACATCGTTTTTCGGATCATGATGCATCCTGGTAATAAAGCCCCCTGAATAAGGTTCATTTTTGGCCAGGGTTAGTCCCAGGTTGTACGGTTTAATGCCCTGCTTCAAAGATTTAACAAAGGCCGAGATAATATCGGGGTGGGCAGAGGTGTCGTCCAATGTTCCCACTACAATATTGTCGCGTTCTTCACCTTCGTCATGGACCCGCCCCAGGCCTACTGAAGTCATCGAGTGGCCATCAATTA
>PXBM01000082.1 GCA_003566935.1 Syntrophomonadaceae bacterium
CTTCCTGGAACTGCACGATCACGGACTTCCGGAACAGAAAATAGTCAATGAAAAACTGCTGGAGATATCAAAAGCGGAGGGGATCCCTCTCGTGGCTGCAAACGACGTGCATTACCTCTCACGGCAGGATGCCGGTGTCCATGATGTGCTGCTCTGTATCCAGACGGGCAAGACTGTTGAAGAAACTGAGCGCATGAAGTTTGAAACGGAAGAATTCTATTTCAAGACTGCCGAAGAGATGGAAGATCTTTTTACGGAATACGAAGGAGCTTTAAGCAACAGCCTGAAAATAGCGGAGCGCTGCAACGTGGAGAAAGATTTTAGTAAACGCTACCTTCCGGAATATCACCTGCCAGAAGGTAAAAATCCCGATGACTACTTAAAAGAGCTCTGTTATAAAGGACTCGAAACCCGTTACAGTGAAATAACCCCGCAAATTAAAGAGCGCCTGGAGTATGAACTGCAGGTGATCAGCAAGATGGATTACTCTCACTACTTTCTGATTGTCTGGGACTTAATTGAATATGCCAAAAGGGAGAAGGTTATTGTCGGCCCTGGACGTGGCTCAGCTGCAGGGAGCCTGGTAGCCTACAGCCTGGGCATTACCAATATTGATCCGCTTCGCTATAGCCTGCTCTTCGAGCGTTTTCTTAACCCGGAAAGAATTTCTATGCCGGATATTGATATCGATTTTTGTGACGATAAAAGGGATAAGGTTATGCAGTATGTCTGCGATAAATACGGCCAGGAAAAAGTTGCTCAGATCATAACCTTTGGAACGATGGCCGCCAGGGCAGCTGTCCGTGATGTCGGCCGGGTTTTGGCTATCCCTTATGCTGATGTTGACCGCATTGCCAAGCTAATCCCGGTGGAACAAAAAATGACAATAAAGAAAGCTCTTGATCAGAGCAAGGATTTGCAGGCACTTTATAAGGAAGAGCAGTACCGCAGCTTGCTCGACCTATCAATGGCTGTCGAGGGGATGCCCCGCCATGCCAGTACTCATGCTGCAGGGGTGGTCATTGCCGAAGAACCTTTAATCAACTTTGTTCCACTATACAAGACAGCTGACAGTTCGGTGGTAACCCAGTTTCCGATGAACACTTTAGAAGATTTGGGGCTTTTGAAAATGGATTTTCTGGGACTTAAAACCCTGAGCATTATTGGTGAGGCCCTTGAAAATATTGAAAAGAGACACGGTGAAATAATTGATATAGACAAAATATCTTTAGAAAATGATGCTGCCTATGAAATGCTTTCAAGAGGTGAAACTACAGGGACTTTTCAGCTTGAAAGCACCGGAATGCGTTCCGTTCTCAGGGACCTGATGCCTAACAAGTTCGAGGATATCATCGCGGTAGTGGCATTGTACCGTCCAGGTCCGATGGAACAGATTCCTGTATTTGTGGAAAGCAAGCACGGAAAAAGAGAGATAAAATATGCGCACCCGGTACTCGAACCGATCCTTAATGAAACTTACGGGGTGATTGTATACCAGGAACAGATCATGGAAATTGCCGCCCGTATGGCCGGCTTTACTCTCGGCCAGGCTGACCTGCTGCGCCGGGCTATCGGTAAAAAGAAAATGGAGATTCTTGACGAGCAGAGGCAGCTTTTTATAAACGGATCTGTTGAAAATGGCTATTCCAGGGAGCTGGCTGCAGAAACATATGATCTGATTTTAAAATTTGCCTCATACGGTTTTAACAAGTCACATGCTGCCGCTTACGCAATGATTGCTTATCAGACTGCTTACCTTAAAGCAAATTATCCGGTCGAATTTATGGCTGCCCTGATGACTGTTTACTATTCCAACAGCGACAAGGTAGCCCTATATATTGCCGACTGCAAGAGAATGAACATTGAACTTCTCCCTCCCGATATTAATGAGAGTGATACCCACTTCACCCCGACCGGCGAAAGCAGGATTCGTTTCGGTCTGGCTGCCGTAAAAAATGTCGGGTTAGGAGCGATTGACTCGATAATCCAGGCCCGAAAAGAGAAACCTTTTGTCTCCATGCGTGATTTCGTTTCAAGAGTTGATATGCGTTCCTGTAACCGCAAGGTTATGGAAAGCCTGGTTAAATGCGGCGCATTTGATTCCCTGGGTGGTCACCGGGCCCAGTATTTGGCTATCATTGATGATGTCCTGGCCCAGGGTCAGTCTGTGCAGAGAGAGCGTGAAAACGGTCAGATTTCTATGTTCACGCTAATGGATGAAAGTGTAAAGGAAGAGATGCTCGACGATAACTTGCCTGATATAGAACCATTTTCCGATAAGGAAAGGTTATTCCTGGAAAAAGAGATGCTCGGTTTATATATTTCCGGACATCCCCTGGGACCGTACCGGACTATCCTGGAGAATATGCCTAACCTTACTCCCTGCGCCCAGCTATCTTCTGCAGGAGATAATAACCATGTCAAAGTTGGCGGAATTATTGTTGCGGTGCGCAGTTTTTTCACTAAAAAAAATAAGCAGATGGCTTTTGTTAAGCTGGAGGATCTAACGGGAAGCGTGGAACTGGTCGTATTCCCGGATATGTATGAAAAGAGCGCTTTCATGCTTGAAGAAGACAGCATGCTTTTAGTCGAAGGCAGGACAGACCTGAAAGAAGAAGAAGATGTTAAGATCCTGGCAGAAACGATAAAACCATTAAACCGGGAAAAGAAACTGCTGCGCCTGGTCATTGGTGAAGAACATAACAGCGAACTTTTACGGGATTTAAAAGATACCCTGGTAGCGGAAAACGGTGAAGTCCCTGTCTGTCTCTTTTTTAAAAATGATAAGAAAACACTTATTTTAAATGAAGAATATTGGGTTCGAGACCATCCTACCTGCTTCAAGCGCCTTGAGAACCTGCTCGGCCCAAAGTCGGTAATTGAGCAGGTGGGAGATCAGGTTCCGGAACTGCAGTAAAGGAGATATTCTAATCATGAAAAAAATAGCAGTAATGACAAGCGGAGGCGATGCTCCCGGCATGAATGCCGCTGTGCGAGCGGTTGTCCGACGAGGTATCAATTTAGGATGCAGTGTTTTCGGAATCAGGCGAGGTTACGCCGGGCTTCTCAACGGTAACAACCTGATTGAGATGGAATTGGGTTCGGTAGCAGATATAATACATCGCGGTGGAACTATCCTGCTGACAGCCCGGGCTCCAGAAATGTTTGAGCCGGCTTACCAGGATCAGGCTGCTGATTTTCTTAAAAAAGAAGGTATCGAAGGACTGGTGGTTATCGGCGGCGAAGGATCTTTCAAAGGAGCTTTAACCCTGGAAGAACGTGGGATTATAGTGAATGGTGTTCCTGCTACTATTGATAACGATATTAACGGTACAGAACAGACCATCGGTTTTGATACTGCCGTTAATACGATCCTTGATGCCGTTAACAAACTGCGTGATACGGCTACTTCTCATGAGCGGGTTTTTCTGTTAGAAGTAATGGGCCGCAATAACGGGTTTCTGGCCCTGGCTGCAGGGTTGGCCGGTGGCGCGGAATCTATCCTGGTTCCTGAGATGGAATACGACATAGATGAAGTTTGTGACCGTGTACTGCATGGAATCAGGCGGCAGAAAGCTCACAGTATTATTGTAGTTGCTGAGGGAGCCGGCAATGTTTTTGAAATTAGTGAAGAGATCAAGAAAAAATTGAAAGCGGATATCCGGGTAACTGTTTTGGGACATATTCAAAGAGGCGGCAGCCCCAGCGCCGTTGACAGGATGCTGGGCAGCAGGATGGGAGCACTGGCCGTAGATTTACTAAGCGAAGGGGAGAGCGGTTACTATACAGCATTCAGGGGCAATGAAGTATTCCCAACCTCTTTGAAACAGTGTTTTGGCCAAGCCAGGAAATTCCCAGAAGAATTATACAAACTGGCCCTGGTACTGGCAAGGTAGATAGGTTGCAGTATTCTGCTCTAAATTAGGGAGGTCGTATAAATGCGGCGGACAAAGATTGTTTGCACTGTTGGACCAAGCATAGAAACTGAAGAAAGAATTTCAGAAATAATAACGGCTGGGATGGATGTGGCCAGGCTAAACCTCTCTCATGGGACCAGTGAGGAACATATCCGCCGCCTGGAGTTGATCCGTTCAACCAGTTCCCGCATGAAAAAAAATGTCGGGTATCTTTTTGATACAAGGGGACCGGAAGTAAGAACCGGCGATCTCAGGGAAGATTATGTGATGCTGGAAGAGGGCCGCGAACTTATCCTGACTACTGAAGATGTTGTCGGCTCCGCAGAACGGGTTGGAGTAACTTATTCGAAACTGCACGAGGATTTAAAGCCGGGATGCAGTGTATTGATAGATGACGGACTAATAGTTTTAGAAGTGATTGCTATAGACGACCGGGATATCCGCTGCCGGATTTTACATGGCGGGGAGCTGCGCAGTTACAAAGGGCTCAACACCCCGGGAACCAGGATCAACCTGCCGGCTGTTGATGAAAATGATCGCCGGGATATTATTACTGCCCTCGATTATGAGGTTGATTTTTTAGCTGCCTCATTTGCCCGCAATATTGAAGATATCCTGGAAATAAGGGCACTGATTGAAGAGCGGAAGGGCAGCATGATGATTCTGGCCAAAATTGAGAGCCTGGAAGGCGTTGAAAACTTTGATGAAATATTAGAGGTTTCAGATGGCATAATGGTTGCAAGGGGTGATCTGGGGGTAGAGATCCCGCCTGAGGATGTGCCGATGCTGCAGAAGGAGTTTATCAGGAAATGCAACCGGGTCGGTAAGCCGGTTATTACTGCCACCCAGATGCTCGACAGCATGATCCGTAACCCGCGCCCGACCAGAGCTGAGGCCAGCGACGTGGCCAATGCTATTTTTGACGGCACAGATGCAGTAATGCTTTCCGGTGAAACTGCGGTTGGCCGCTTCCCGGTAGAAGCGGTTGAAACGATGAGCAGGATTGCGGTACGCACGGAAAAAGACCTTGACTACAGGCAAATAATGCAGGATATGAGCAGGACAATCAAGAAAACTGTTACAGATGCTATCAGTTACAGCACCTGTCATGTATCGTCCGAGTTAAAAGCTGACGCTATTATTACTGCAACCCAGTCGGGCCATACGGCGCGGATGGTTTCCAAGTACAAACCGCGGGCGCCGATTGTTGCGGTTACGTCAAACCACCTGGTAGCCACCCGTCTGACCCTGACCTGGGGAGTTTATGCAGTGGTTTGTCCGCCGGCAAATACAACGGATGAAATGTTTGTAAATGCTATCCAGGCATCACTAAAAGAGAACTTAATCAGTGATGGAAACCTGGTGGTAATTACCGCCGGGGTACCGGTTGGAGTATCGGGGACAACCAACCTGTTGCGGGTTGAAACGGTAGGGGAGGTATTGGTGAGAGGAACAGGTATAGGCAAACAGGCTGTCAGCGGTGAAACGATGGTTATTAATAATGACAGCGATCTTGAAAACTTTAAAAAAGGCATGATCATGGTTGCATACAGTACAAGTAGCGACTACCTGCCGGCTATTAAAAAAGCAGTAGCGCTTGTTGTTGAAGAAGGTGGTTTGACTTCCCATGCTGCCATAGTGGCTATCAACTACGGTATACCGGCCATAGTCGGTGTTAACAATGCCCGGCAATTAATTAATTCAGGAGAAGTTATAACAGTCGATGCCACCAGGGGCCTAATTTACCGCGGTGAAGCAAACGTACTTTAAATATTGCAGGGAGTAGATCAATCTTGAATATCAACGAAACAGTTTTTCGGGTTCGTTACCAGGAAACGGACCAGATGGGTGTGGCTTACCATGCAAATTACCTGGTCTGGTTTGAAATGGGAAGAACAGAACTGATGCGTAGTATTGGCTTGCCATACATTGAATTTGAAAAGAGTAATCTATATTTACCGGTCTTAAAAGCCTATTGTGAGTATAAGCATGCAATTAGTTACGATGATGAACTTACTGTTTTAACACATTTGCACAACCTGGAAAAAGTGCGTCTGGTTTTTAATTATGAATTGCAGAAAGATGGAAGAAAAATGGCTTTTGGGTATACGGAGCATGCTTTTATTAACGAGGCGGGCAGGCCGGTGGTTTTAAAGAAAGTAAGTCCCTTTTTATGGAACCGGCTTTGTAAAGCACTGGAAGAGAATTCTTAACTGCGAGGTGATAGGGTGAGCGCAAATATAAATAAGATTGGCATTGTTTATCACAAGGATTACCTGATTCATACCCAGGGGCACCATCCCGAGAGAAAAGAGCGGCTGGAACATATTATGGCAGCGCTTGAGAAGCGGGGGATCTCCGAAAACCTGGTAATGCTTGATCCGGCTCCGGCTTCAGTCGATGATATTGCCCTGGTTCATGATTCCGGTTATATCAGGACTATTGAAGAAGCCTGTAATTCCGGCCAGCGTAACCTGGATATGGACACCTACATTGTTCCGGAATCA
>PXBM01000087.1 GCA_003566935.1 Syntrophomonadaceae bacterium
CGCAGCGGGGAGGGAAGCTGATGAGTAAAACAATTAGTTTGCAAATTGATGGAAAGAAAATATTCGCAGAGCATGGTGTTACTATTTTAGAAGCTGCAAGACAGAATGGTATCAATATACCTACCCTCTGTTTTCATCCCCGGCTGGAACCGCTCGGGCACTGCCGGATATGTATAGTTGAAGTGCAGGGTTTGGAAAGGCCTGTAACGGCCTGTGATAATCCGGTTACCGATGGAATGGTGGTTACAACCAGCACCCCGGAAATGGAAGCAATGCGCAGCGCAACCCTGGAGCTGGCCCTGGGCACTCACCCTTATAAAGATTGCCTGACCTGCGTCAGGACGGGAACATGTGAACTGCAGGATAATGCTTATAGTTACCAGGTGTCACTGCCTGATCAGCTGGACCGCGATATTCCGGCAGAAAAAGATAGCAGCAGTTCCTATATCGTAAGGGATGAAGAGAAGTGTATACTCTGTGGACGCTGTATTCAGATCTGCCGAACCGGACCCGGTTGTTTTGTCTATGAAATGATCGGAAAAGGGGTTAACACCAGGGTCGTTCCTTATCGTGACGGGCGCGAGGTTAGCATGGAAGAAGCCGGCTGTATATTTTGCGGCCAGTGCGTAGATGTATGTCCGGTTGCTGCTTTAACTGAAAACGGGCGGGAAGAAGGCGGCCGGGAATGGGAACTGGATACTTATCCCGGTTTCTGCATAGATTGCTCCCTGGGCTGTTTCCTGGAGCGAAAAGTATACGATGATAAATTAATCAAGGTAACGGTTCCTGTTGAGGGAGATAAAGCTGGCTGGCTCTGTCGTAAGGGTAAGTTTGGTTACTTTGAACACGAAGCAATTCAACAAGTATCGGAAGATAACATTGAAAAAGCAGCAGAAGCAATCAAAAAGGTAAAAGATAAGTATGGCTCAGAAAAAATTGCGATTACTGCCGCTGGTCAACTGAGCATTGAGGAGAACTTTTTACTACAGAAAATGGCCAGGGAAATTATCGGTACTGTTAACCTTGATCTGGGAGCTGAAGAAGCCTGGATAAGGGCTTATACAGGCATGCTTGAACAAACCGGGCTGGAACTAGAGGGGCCGAACCCTGCTGCCCTGGCTGCTGCCGGATGTGTGATTGTCCTGGGGGCGGGACTTTCTGAGAGCCACCCTGTGGCAGACATGGCAATAAAGAGAGCCGGTCGTTTTGGGGATGCAGCTATCATCAGGTCCGGCAAAAAAGAAGAAAATGATACCAGCTGGAATGAAATTAATTTTAACCTTGCCCCCGGTGAAGAAACAGTTTTGATTGAAAGCCTATTAAGAGTAATGCGTGGTGAAGATATCGAGCAGGTGGCAGGTGATAGCGGCCTGGAACAAGATAAGCTGGTAAAAACAAAAGAATTAATAAAGATGCCGGATTGTTACATGGTAGTATGCCCGGATTACTTCGCAGCGGCGGATAGCGAAAAAATTACTGAACTGCTTGAGTTTGCTCAGGAAGTTAACCTCAGTGGTAAAGGATATAGCAAAATGATGCTGCTTTCAGCATTCAGCAATGCCGCAGGCTCACTTGTAGCAGGAGGTACCCCATATTATGGGCCGGGACTTAACACTTTAAACGGTTCAAAAGCTGTAAACAGGGAAGGGCTGGCTAAAGCAGTAGAACAGGGAGAAATAAAAGCCCTGCTTTCTTTCGGTGCCCCACCTGAAGCGGTTAATACGGATCAACTGGAATGCCTGGTACTGTTAGGTAATAATGAAAATGCTGTTCCGCAAAATGGTTTCAAATTTGCGGCTCAACCTATTGAAAGCAAGGAAGGCTTGTTTGCCGATTATATAGGTCGCATTCGTTTAAACCAGGCTGCCCTGGTGCCTGAAGGCGGTATCAATGAAGACTGGCGCTTAATCATCGACTTAGCCAATAAGCTGGGAGCGAAATGGCAATACCAAACACTGGAAAATGTGCGCGAAGAGTTGGAGGAACTGATTGCAGAATAACATTACGATTTTAAAGGTCTCGGAATTAAACCGCTATATAAAGGGGTTGATTCATGGAGATCCCCGTCTGCGAGATGTTTGGGTTGCGGGGGAATTATCTAATTTTAAGCACCACCGTTCAGGACATATGTATTTCACCCTGAAAGACGGCAATTCCGCCCTGCGCTGTGTATATTTCCGCCGGGAGAATGCCCGATGCGCTTTTAAACCTTCTGATGGGATGGAAGTTATATTAAATGGCAATATTTCTGTTTATGAGCCGAGTGGTGTTTACCAGCTTTATGTTTCTGAGATGGAACCTGCAGGAATGGGTTCGCTTTATCTTGCCTTCGAGCAGATGAAGGCGCGTTTGGATGAAGAAGGCCTTTTTAGTATGGAGCACAAGAAAGCGCTTCCATTTTTACCGAAAAAAATCGGTCTGGTAACCTCTCCTACCGGCGCTGCTTTGCAGGATATGCTGGCCACTTTTAAAAAAAGGTTCCCACATGTAGAGATCCTGGTGGTTGAAAGTTTAGTCCAGGGCAGTGGGGCTGCAAAAGACCTGGTAAACGCAATTAACCTGCTTGATGGACGAAATGATCTAGACCTGATCATTCTCGCCCGTGGTGGCGGTTCCATAGAGGATTTATGGCCCTTCAATGAAGAAATTGTGGCGAGGGCAATTTTTGAAGCAAAAATACCGGTTATATCAGCCGTGGGACATGAAACTGATTATACTATCGCCGATTTTGTGGCTGATTACCGGGCTGCAACCCCGACAGCGGCAGCAGCAGCGGCTGTGCCTGATTATGAAGAAATACAGCACCAGTTAAAACAGTTCAATGAAAGAGCTGCCCTGACTTTAAAAAGGAGAATGCAAATAGAAAAGCAAAACCTGGACTATATTGTCAGCGAACGCTTTTTCAACTTGCCAAAAAATCGTGTAAAAAATGCCAGGGAAACCCTGCGACAATTAGGTACAGGTTTGAACCGTGAAATGATACGTCTTTTACAGTATAAAGGAATGAAACTAGGCGCCCTTCAGGATAAACTGGAGAGCTACAGTCCGCTTCAGGTAATGAGCCGCGGATATTGCTTTTGCAGAGATGAAGAAAACAAAATTATTCGAAGCATAAATGACATCAAAACAGGCTCTCTGCTTAATTTGAATTTTACTGATGGCCTTGCCCGCTGCAGGGCAGAAGAGATTGAGGAGGGCAATATTCTTGACAGCTAAAAAGAAAAAAGTTGAAAATATGACTTATGAGGAAGCTGTGAAAAGATTGGAAGATATTGTTAGCCGCCTTGAGGATACCGATATCCCCCTGGAAGAATCTCTTGCTTCTTTCCAGGAAGGGGTAGCCCTGTCAAGATATTGTCGGGAAAAGCTGGCAGAAATAGAATACAAGGTTGAATACCTGTTAAAAGAAGAACAGCAAAATTTACAGAGTTTTGATGGTGAAGCAGTAAACAAGCTGCAGGAGGATGACGGGAGTGAAACTATTTAATGGTCAACATTGATCAATACCTGCAGGAAAAAAGGGAGATAATCAATGTTGCCCTCTTAAAACAACTGCCTGATCAGGCCCCTACGGCACTTTCTGAGGCAATGCGTTACAGCCTTGAAGCGGGGGGGAAGAGGCTCAGACCAATATTAACACTAGCTGCAGCCGAAACAATTAGTGACATTGACGACAATACAGTTAACCTTGCCTGTGCCCTGGAATATATACATACCTATTCGCTGATCCATGATGACCTGCCTGCAATGGATAACAGCAGTCTGAGAAGGGGAGTGCCAACCTGTCACTGTGTCTACGGAGATGCAATGGCAATCCTGGCCGGAGATGCTCTGCTAACCCTGGCCTTTGAAACTGTTGCTCATTATGGTCAGATGGAAGGCAATGCAGTGAAGGCAGTAAATATTGGCACCCAGTTAAGTGAAGCAGCAGGGATGAGCGGGATGATCGGTGGACAGGTGCTGGACCTGGAAGCTGAAGGAAAAGATTTAACAGTTCAAGAAATTGAGAGGATATCTGAGTTAAAAACCGGTGCGCTGTTGAGAGCGGCTGTAATCTGCGGAGGTATTGCGGCTGGTGCAACTGAATCAGAGCTGGGAAAGCTTAAAGTTTATGCCGATAATATTGGCACAGCATTTCAGATTATCGATGATTTACTTGACTGTGAAGGAACTACGGAAGAACTTGGCAAGCCCACCGGCGCCGACCTTGAAAAGGCAAAAGCCACTTATCCGGCTTTACTTGGTACGGCAAAGGCAAGAGAAAAAGCTATAGAACTTTATGATAGATCTATTAAGGCAGTAAAAGAGCTTAATTATGATACGGAAATATTGGAAGAGCTCGCAAAAAAGATGATTGAACGAAAAAGCTAGGATCTAAAATTGGCGGTTACTAATTAAAAACCAAATAGTTTCAATGCAAAAACCGGTAATTATACAGCCCGGAAGAATTACAGAATATAGGGTTTTCGGTTTTTGACTTTAATTCATTAGGAGGTTAATTTTTATGACAATGGCAGACAAAAGCTGCAGCTATTTCCTTGATGTCCTGGCATCAAAGGCACCGGTACCCGGTGGCGGCGGAGCGGCGGCAATGGGTGGCGCGATAGGGATGGCTCTATCAAACATGGTTGGCAATTTGACTGTTGGTAAGAAAAAATTTGCCGATGTGGAAGATGAAGTAAAAGAGCTATTGGACCAGGGTTACACGATTATTGAGGAATTAAAAGTGCTGGTAGATAAAGATGCCGAGGTATTTGAGCCCCTCTCCAAAGCCTACGGTCTGCCCAAGGAAACTGCCGAAGAAGCGGCGCATAAAGCCAAAGTGCTGGAAGAATGCTCCAAAGAGGCCTGCTCAGTACCCATGGAGATTATGCGCAAGTCTTATGCCGGCATTAAGATTCATGAAAGAATGGGGCAGATCGGAACTAAACTGGCCATCTCAGATGTCGGTTGCGGTGTAGCTTTCCTGAAAGCAGCCCTGGTTAGTGGTCAATTAAATGTCCTCATTAACCTGGGAGCAATTAAAGACGATCAATTCATTAAAGAAACTGTAGCAGAAATGGATCACCTGGTTGAAGAGGGCAGCAAAATTGCCGATGAAGCTCTGAAAAATGTCGTAGATAAGTTCAAGTAAAGGTTACAGCAAGACCCATTAGTTGATATAATATGTTAGAAGCGCTATCATTTATGGGTCAATCAGCCTAACAAATATAAAATAAAGCAATGGAAAGGGGAATTGTAAAGATGTCAAAGGTTATTGATTGTGTAGCAATTGGTGAAGAGATTATGCAGGAGATTGTAAAAGAAACTGAAGAATTAAAAGCTAAGGGGATTACACCCGGTATAGCTACCCTCCTGGTTGGAGATGACTTTGGTTCCAAGATGTATCGTGGACAGGGGGAGAAATTCTGTGAAGAAGCAGGTTTTAATTATGTCAATGAAAACCCGCCTGCAGATGCAACTGAAGAAGATGTAATCAAGATAGTTAAAAAGCTAAATGATGATCCTGCCGTGAGCGGTATTTTGCCCCTGAGGCCTTTCCCGGAACAAATATCCGATACAGTCGTTATTAACTCCATTGATGTAAATAAGGATATTGACTGCTTCCATCCATTTAATATGGGCAAACTGGCTCTTGGTGAAGCTTCATTCCCACCGGCAACCCCGGCAGCATGTATAGAAATACTTGAACGTTATGCCCGCGATGAAGAAAAAGTAGATCCTAAAGATTTTTTCGAAGGCGCAGAGATAGTTGTTGTCGGACACTCCAATATTGTTGGAAAGCCGGTAGCATTTCTTGCTCTTAACCGCAATGCAACAACCACTGTGACCCACGTTTTCACCAGCATGAAAGGTAATTTAGAGAAGCACACTAAAGGTGCAGATATCCTGCTAGTTGGTGCAGGCAAGCCGGATTTGATCGGACCGGAGCAGGTTAAAGAAGGAGCTATTGTTATCGATATTGGTATCAACAGGGTCAAGGTTTTTGATGACAAGGGTGAACCCGTATTAAATGATAAAGGCAAGCAGAAGACCAAAACAGTTGGTGATGTTTCCTTTGAAGCTGTTAAAGCTAAAACCAAAGCCATCTCACCTGTTCCGAAGGGTGTGGGTTCGGTAACCAACCGGATGCTGATGAAAAATGCCCTGAGAGCTTGCAAAATTAAAAACAATTTACTTTAATTAAGGCTAGAAATAGCATATAGGATGAGTTGAGAAGGTGTCCTTTTTATGCTATAATATCGTGCACACAAACATAAGTGGTGCAGTATTCTAGTTGGCGCCCCTCTCCGAAAACGGGCCTAAAAATCCGTTAAGGGCACATCGATGAAGTTCCTGGTGGTGGCTGCCGACGCCCAGTCGGGAGTTGCTGCTGGGAGTTAAGAAGGATGGGGCGATCTAC
>PXBM01000279.1 GCA_003566935.1 Syntrophomonadaceae bacterium
GGAGCTGGCTTCTGTTGCAACCGAGCAATTAGAATTTAGAAAAGAACACTATGTAATCAGTGAGCATGGTGCAGCGCTGGAGAAAGCTCTTGAGTTGGCCGGGCCGGAAGACGCCATACTGGTAACCGGTTCACTTTATACTGTCAGTGATGTTCGCGCTTACTGGCAGGATAGCAGGTCTAACAAAGTTAAACTCCAGTGACATAGAGTCGGAGTACTTAAAAAACGAAGTAATTTGCAGGACTTTCAAGAGATTTCTCGAAAGTGTAGTAGGTATTTGTTTGTCGCATGCTATTAAACAAGGAAAGGGTGAACAGAGTCAAATGAGCAGCACCATCTTTAAAGGAGGCGTTCATCCGGAATACCACAAGGAGCTAACCGCAGAAATGGCGGTAAACGAGATGAAACTCCCCGAAACAGTGGTGATTCCCCTTCAACAGCATATTGGTGCTCCCTGTGAGCCGCTCGAGTCGATTGAAGTTGGCTCGGAAGTAAAGAAAGGCCAGAAAATAGCTGAAAGCAGCGGTTTTGTTTCTGCGCCGATTCACGCCAGTGTGTCTGGTAAGGTTACAGCAATTGGGCCCTATAACCATCCCCTGGGCCGCCCCGTTGAGGCTATAACAATCGAGTCAGACGGTCAGGATAAGTGGGACGAGAACATCAAGGCTCCTGAGAGTAATGATAATCTCAGTCCTGAAGATCTTCGTAAACTTGTCCGGGAAGCGGGTATTGTTGGTCTCGGTGGAGCAACTTTCCCCGCACATGTTAAGCTGTCACCTCCCGAAGGAAAGAAAATTGATATTGTTGTTATTAACGGAGCGGAATGTGAACCATATCTGACTGCCGATTATCGGGTCATGCTGGAGCAGGCTGAAAAGATTGTTTTCGGCCTGAAGATAATGATTAAAGCTCTTGGCGCCGAGAAAGGTGTTATCGGTATTGAAGATAATAAGGCTGAGGCTATTAAGCTGATGGAAGAAGCTGTTGCGGAAGAGGATAGCTTGAGCGTTGAAAAACTTCATACCAAGTATCCCCAGGGCGCAGAAAAAATGCTAATCCAGGTTACTACAGGGCGTGTGGTTCCCGCCGGTGGCTTGCCGCTGGAAGTCGGAGTGGTAAATCACAATGTCGGAACGGCAATTGCCATTACAGATGCTGTCCGTGAAGGCAAACCCCTGATTGAGAGAGTTGTGACGGTGACCGGTGCTGGTATTAATAATCCGGCAAACCTCTTGCTCCGGGTTGGGACCCTGGTTAGTGAAGTAGTCGAGCACTGTGGCGGGCTCAAAGAAAATACCCAGAAGCTGATTATTGGTGGACCGATGATGGGTTTGGCTCAACCAAGCACGGATGTTCCGGTTATTAAAGGAACTTCAGGAATCCTGGCTTTAACCGATCAGGATGTGCACCTGGCTGAGAGCAGCCCCTGTATCCGCTGTGCCAAGTGTGTTGATGCCTGTCCGGTTCAGCTTATGCCTACTTCAATTGCCCAGGCGGCAGAACATGATAAGTTTGATAAAGCTGAAAAACTTCATGCCCAGGATTGTTTTGAATGCGGCTGCTGTGCTTATGTCTGCCCTTCTAAGATACCTTTAACCCAGTGGATTAGAATTGCTAAAGCAGAAATTGCTAAAGCTAAAAAATAGCAAGCCTTTGTGCAAGGGAGGGAAGTGATGGTAATGGATAAAAAAATGATTGTTTCGTCTTCTCCGCATATAAGAACAATTGAATCTGTCCAGAGTGTTATGACAGATGTCTTGATTGCCCTTTTTCCGGTATCTTTGATGGCCGTACTGCTTTTTGGCTATCAGGCCTTAATCACCATGGCTCTTTCTGTTGTTACGGCAATGGTGGTTGAAGCTCTCTGGCTGCGTAAACGAGATCTTTACAGTGATGGCAGTGCTGCGGTAACAGGACTGCTTTTTGCCTTGGTTCTGCCGCCGGCGCCACCGTGGTGGCTGATAGTTTTTGGTTCTGCATCTGCAATTATTATTGGAAAACAGGTTTTTGGTGGAATTGGCTACAATATTTTCAATCCCGCCCTGGTCGGCAGGGCAGTGGTCCTGGTTTCATGGGGTGGTCACATGGCCGGCAATATCTGGTCACCGCCTCAGCCTTTTGCTTTCGGAACCGATGTTTCGGCGGTTACCGGGGCAACGGCGTTAGCCGAGCCTTCAGAAGCTATGAACTATAGCTTAACCCAGCTATTTATCGGAACAGTGCCCGGTTCGCTTGGAGAAACCTCGGCCCTGGCTCTCTTAATCGGTGGATTATGGCTTCTATACAGGGGCCACATTGACTGGCGTATTCCTGTAGGGTTCATTGGAACTGTATTTGTTATGGGCGCCCTGTTTGACGGCGGATTTTATTCGACTCACCTGGCAACAGGTCTGTTTCACGTCTTGGCCGGCGGGGTCATGATTGGTGCCCTTTACATGGCTACAGACATGGTTTCATCACCGGTAACCCCCCGGGGCAGGCTGATTTTTGGCATCGGCTGTGGCTTAATAACCATGTTAATTCGTATTTGGGGTGTATTACCCGAGGGAGTGACTTACGCGATTCTACTGATGAATGCTGTCACCCCGATTATTGACAACTTTACAGTGCCGAGACAGTTCGGGGGGGTGAAGAAGAGTGCGTGATATTATTAAATTATCTCTAACCCTTGCTTTGGTCGGAATTATTTCTGCTTCACTGCTTACGGCAGCACACAATGTTACCGATCCGATCATCCAGGAGAGACGCGAGGCCGATTACAGGGCAGCCCTGGAGGACTTTTTCCCCGGCTTTGACCACTTTGAGACAGAAGAACTGGACGAAGGACAGTTTGATCTGATCTATGATGAAGATGGCGACTTAATGGGGATAATGGCTACTGTGGCAGCACTTGGTTATGATGGTGATATCGACTATAACCTTGCCCTCGACAGTGAAGGTGAGATCATAGGAGTAAGGATTATAGCACATACAGAAACCCCCGGAATCGGCGATGTGATTGAAAGAGATTCTTTTAAAGAGCAATTTGTAGGAAAGAGCTATGAAGATCCAATCACTGCAGGTGAAGACGTAGATATTATCAGTGGCGCAACCGTCAGCACCGCGGCCATGATCAATTCAATTCGTCAGACAACCCAGGTTGTCGCAGAAAACTTCCTTGGGGTGGAAGTAGTTGAAATTGATATTGCGGAAGTGCCTGATGGAACTTACGAGGGCAGTGCCCAGGGTTTTGCCGGCCCAATCGTAGTGGAAGTAGAAGTTTCAGACGGGGAGATAGTCAGCATAGAAGTCCTGGAGCAGGAAGAAACTGCTACATACTTTGTTGAATCCTATCCGCTGATACCGGAGCAGATCATAGAAGAGCAATCTCTTGATGTGGATACCCAGACTGGTGCTACGATCAGTGCGGAGGGCATTGTAAATGCGGTGGAAAATGCCCTGATGGAAGCAGTGGGCATTGAAGTAGAGACTGAAGAAGAACCGGTTGAAGAAGAGCCGGTAGATGTTGATCTAGGTGAAGTGCCCGATGGCACTTATGAAGGTAGTGCTGAAGGTTTCATGGGTCCAATTGTAGTGGAAGTTGAAGTGGCAGGCGGTGAAATCGTCAGCATAGAAATACTTGATCATGAAGAGACACCCGAGTATTTCAGGGAGGCAAACCCCTTGATACCGGAAAGAATCATGGAAGATCAGCATTTTGATATTGACACTCAGACCGGGGCGACAGCCAGCGCTGAGGGCATTTTGAACGCTGTGCTTGATGCCCTGTCCGGTGCCCTTAATAATGGCGGCGGAGGTGAAGAAAACTAATGGAACAGAAAAATATTTATATTCAGGATTTAACCAGGGGCATACTAAAGGAAAACCCCGTGTTTGTTGCCCTGCTGGGGATGTGCCCGGTTTTAGGGGTCACAGGGTTCCTGTTCTATGGTTTTGGGATGGGAGTTGCTACGACACTGGTTATGATCGGTGGAGCGCTGCTGGTTTCAACTTTGCGCAACTATATCCCGCAACAAATTCGTATCCCCTGTTTTATCGTGATTATTGCTACATTTGTGACTCTAGTGGATATGAGCCTGCTGGCTTATCAGCCGGCGCTTCATGAGGCATTAGGCGTTTTTGTGCCACTGATCGTCTGTAACTGCCTCATTCTGGGTAGGCTTGAGGCATTTTCAAGCAAGAGGCCTGTATTGCGTTCCGTTTCAGATGGAGTCGGCGCAGGCCTTGGGTTTACCCTGGCGCTGGTTCTTTTAGCCCTGGTGCGCGAAGTTTTTGGTCAAGGGACCATCCTGGGACCTGATCCGGAAAGTGCGATTGTGCTATTCGGGGCAAATTATGAACCTATTGGTGTTTTTGCCCAACCGGCAGGTGCTTTTATCGCACTCGGCCTGCTGCTGGCAGGAGTTAACTTGTTTATGAAACGATTTAACATTTAATAGGCCGGTCCGGTTTAGTTATTTGATACCGGCCTGGGCAGGAGGTTATTATGGAAACTCTGCTTTCGATTATATTCATCTATATCTTTGTCGATAACTTTGTCTTGCACCGTTTTTTCGGGATTTGTCCTTTCCTTGGTGTATCCCGTAAAATGGAGACAGCAGTCGGGATGAGTATGGCAGTTATCTTTGTCATGACCATGGCTACAATGGTTACCTGGTTGCTCAATTCATTTGTCCTGGTGCGCTATGGATTGGAGTACCTGCAGATTGTTACCTTTATCCTGGTGATTGCATCACTGGTGCAGCTGGTGGAGACTGTTTTACGTAAAATCAGTCCAACCTTATACCAGGGCCTGGGTATATTTTTGCCCTTGATTACAACAAATTGTGCTGTTTTCGCGGTGACCCTGCTGGCTGTGCGCATGGAATTTTCCTTCGTGGAGGCGATTGTTTTTGCCGTTGCCGCCTCGGTTGGTTTTTCCCTGGCTTTAGTCATCATGGCCGGAATCCGGGAGCGAATGGAAATGGCTAAAATACCCGATGTTTTAGAAGGTTCGGCGGTTACCCTGATTACTGCGGGAATACTTTCAATTGCTTTTCTCGGTTTCCAGGGGATGCTGTCCCTGTAAAGACAGTTTTGTTTGTCAAAAGATAAAGATTTTAACAGTTGTGAGGTGGTTTAAGCAATGCTTATAGTATACGCTATTCTTGCTCTCGGCTTGGTCGGCTTATTATTTGGCCTTGGCCTGGCGGTTGCGGCAAAGGTGTTCTATGTTGAAACCGACCCCCGGGTTGATGCCGTGAAAGAGGCGGTTCCGGGAGCTAACTGTGGGGCCTGTGGTTATGCCGGTTGTGTAAAATTTGCTGAAGCTGTAGTCAGCGGCGAGGCCGAACCTGGTGACTGTATTCCAGGTGGAGAAGAAACTGTAGCTGAGATAGCAAGGATTCTTGGTAAAGAGGTATCCATGTCTGCTTCACCTATCGCAACGGTATTCTGCATTGGTGACAATTACCGGGCTGCCGACAATTTTATCTATCACGGTGTCCAGGATTGTGCAGTTGCCGAGAATTTTAATGGCGGGCATAAGACCTGTACTTACGGCTGCCTCGGCCTGGGCAACTGCGTCAGGGTCTGTCCCTTCGATGCTATCAGGATGGGCACACACGGCCTGCCTGTTGTCGACGAGGAAAAATGCACCGGCTGCGGTTTGTGTGTGACAGAATGTCCACGTGATATCATCAAGCTTCTGCCGGCCGGACAACAGGGACATCTTGTTCTCTGTACATCACAGGATCGGGGCAAAACTGTATCAAAAGCCTGTGAAGTCGGTTGTATTGCCTGCAAGGCCTGTGTAAAAGCATGCCCGCAGGAAGCAATTGAAATGGACGGAAAGCTGGCTGTCATCGATCTTGAAAAATGTGATGATTGTGGTATATGCGCTGAAAAATGTCCGCCAGATACTATTTATCAACGTGGTTCAATCCCTACTGAAGCAGATGCGGAAGCCGCTGCTGCGGAAAAGGAAAAAGAAGAAGCGACAGCTTAAGACAAAGAGAAGGGCATTTTCATCTTTTAAGATACCTCCGGCTGGTCAAGTCATGTGGGGGCAGAATTGTTTTATAAATCCCGATTTTTACCGAGGTAGCTAACAATATGAAAAATGACCGTTTAAATTATATCGGTGTAACCGCAGTGCTATTCTTATTCTGGGTAGCAGTAAGCGGGACCCTGGAGTGGCCGCAGCTTGTGGTTGGCTTAGCAGCGGCCATTTTTGTCACTTTTTTTAATCGCACCATGCTGATAACTGCTGAAGATAGGCCTCCTGTCCGGCTAAAAACTCTTGCCTGGCTGCTTGGCTATTTCTTTAAACTTATATCTGATATATTTGTAGCAAACTTTCAGGTTGCCTGGCTGGTTTTACATCCTAAAATGCC
>PXBM01000021.1 GCA_003566935.1 Syntrophomonadaceae bacterium
AAAAAGCTAAGTGAAGCCGAAAAAAGCACCACAGGTGGAAATACAGGCCCGAGAATACTGATCTGGGGAAGCATCATGGACGATCCCGCGCTTTTAAAAATTATTGAGGATGCCGGTGGAATTGTGGTCACTGATGACACCTGTATCGGTTCCAGGGTATGGGATAAAGACATTCCTGAAACTGATAATCCTTACGAGGGTCTGACAGAGCATTATTTTATAAACTTCCAGTGCCCACGCACAGATCGGGGTCCCGGAACTGAACGTTTCGATTACCTGGTGCAGAGAGCCCGTGATTACAATGTTGACGGTGTAATCGGTTACGTTATTTCTTTCTGTGACCCACATAAATTAGATTATCCCGACCTGCGTGATTACCTGAAAAAAGAAGGCCTGCCCCTGTTGTTAATTGATGATAACTACAGCTTTGAGCCGGCAGAATCAATCAAAACAAGGATCCAGGCCTTTTTAGAAATGATTTAAAATAAGGATAAATTATTACAAGTTGCCGTTACAGGTTGCCAGCGAAAGTTTTCCTTGTCCGCGCGCGCTAAATATGAGAAAATGTTAACATTCATTTTTAAAATGCAGTAGTCGATGCAGCAAAGGTGCGTGATACTGATGGCTTTAATTGTTCAAAAGTTCGGTGGCACTTCGGTAGCCACCATCGATCATATTCGCCGTGTAGCAATGGGCATTGCCACAACCAAGATTAATGGCAACAAAGTTGCTGTAGTAGTCTCAGCCATGGGCGGCGAAACAGATCGGCTGCTAAACCTGGTTTCACAGATTACCAACTATCCTTCCTACCGTGAACAGGATGCGCTGGTGGCAACCGGTGAGCAGGTCTGTTCTGCATTAATGGCCATAACACTTGAAAGCCTTGGACATAAATCTATTTCCATGCTGGGGCTTCAACTGCCATTAATTACTGATGATATCTATACTAAAGCCCGAATCATGGAATTAAAAACGGAAAAAATCGAACAATATTTAAATAAGGGAATTATCCCCGTGATCGCAGGATTCCAGGGGGTTACAGCAGAAGGCAGGATCAGCACACTGGGACGGGGTGGCTCCGACACAACTGCTGTTGCCCTGGCTGCTGCCTTAAAAGCAGATTACTGTGAAATATATACTGACGTCGACGGTGTTTACACGGCGGACCCGAACATTTGCCCAAAAGCAAGACACCTTGAAAAAATATCTTACCAGGAAATGCTCGAGCTGGCAGGACTTGGCGCAAAGGTTTTACACTCGCGTTCAGTTGAGCTCGCTCAAAAATACCAGGTTCCCCTGGTTGTAAAATCATCATTTGGGGGAGATAACCACACCTGGATTGTCAACGAGGAGGAAGTCATGGAAAACTCAATTATCAAAGGGGTCACTTTGGAGAGAGACGTTTCAAAAATCTCGCTGATTCGGGTTCCCGACAGACCCGGGATTGCCCATAAAATATTATCTCCACTGGCCGATGCAGCAATCAACGTTGATATGATTATTCAAAATGCCAGTATCGACGGTTATACAGACTTTACTTTCACGGTACCGACAACAGATCTTGAAAAAGCCAAGGAGTTGGTTAACCAGGTGGCAAAAGAAATAGATGCCCAGGAGATGCTGGCTGCTAACAACATTGTGAAAGTCTCGGCAGTAGGGATAGGAATTAAAACCAACCCGGGTGTTGCTTCACGCATGTTCAAATCGCTGTCAGGGGAAAATATCAATATCGAAATGATCAGCACCTCGGAGTATCGTATTTCCTGTGTCATTGAAGAAAAATACGGGGAGTTGGCAGTCAGGGCAATTCACAAAGCATTTGAGCTGGAAAATGGCAGCCAGGAGGTTGAAAAACATTGAATCATCCGGAAGTGATTCGTTTATGGCATGGTTTCTGGCAAATTGCCGATCCAAAAATATGGATTGCTTCAACAATTCCAATGGCCGTTGGCGGAGCTATTGCCTATGCCCATCTGGGCACTTTTCACTGGGGCTGGTTTTTACTTGGCTGCGCAACTATATACCTGCTTGAGATCGGTAAAAATGCCATCAATGAATATATTGACTATTTAAGCGGTGTAGATACTTTTGTCACTCCTGATAAAAGAACCCCCTTCAGCGGCGGGAAAAAAACCATTATTGACGGAAAACTAACTCTTCAGGAAAACCTGGTTATCGGCATCATAACTGTAGTACTGGGGTCCCTGCTTGGTCTGATTATAGTCTTCGCCAGGGAGTTTAATATTCTCTGGATCGGCCTGGCCGGGGTTTTCTTCGCTTTATTTTACAGCCTGCCTCCCCTGAAGTTTGCTTACCGAGGGTTGGGTGAACTGGTAGTCGGATTTACTTTTGGACCCCTGATTACCACAGGGACTTACCTGGTCCAGGCTCATACCATATCCTCTGAAGTTGTCCTGGCATCAATACCGCTTGGTTTTCTAATCGCCAATGTACTGTGGATAAACCAGTATCCTGATTTTGAAGCAGATCTTAAAGGCGGAAAAATGAATGGCGTGGTTCGAATGGGCAAAGAAAAAGCTGTGAACATCTATGCCTTGCTTTTTGGTCTGGCTTACCTTTGTCTTGTGATTTTAGCACTTTTTAGCCTTAATATTTTCTGGCTGCTGCCCCTGATCAGCCTACCCCTGGCTTACAGGGCAATTATCGTGGCTCGCAGATATTATAATGATATTCCAAGGCTGACCGAGGCAAACGCCAAGACTATCCAAATATATCAACTGACCGGGCTGACCATGGTAGCCGGTGCGCTACTACCCCTGCTTTTTTCATAGATCAATTAACAGGTTCTATCGCCGGGACCAGAAGAAAAGCGGCTTATCTTCCATGCTTTCACCCTGCGCATTTAGCATCGGTTTGGGTGGATCAGATTTCTGGGTCTTCAGAGATACTATAATTAAAACAACCATACAGACTATCGCTGCCGGTATCGTGGCAAAGAAAAGGGCATCCCAGATTGCTTCTTCTACCCATGGCTCTCCTTCAACTAACATATCCATGTTAGCTTCCAGGGTGTGGGGCAGGGCAGCCAGGAAAACACCGATCCATGTGATCAGTCCGGCGAAAAATGAAGCTATCGCTCCTTTAACATTTGTTTTTCTCCAAAACAACCCCCCGACAAAAGCAGGAACCACTGTAGGCAAGCCCAATACACCGGCGAAAACGATCAACCGATATACTGATTCGAAGTAGATAGAAATGAACATACAGAACAGGGCAGTAATAGGAATAGCAATACGGACAACTTTTAAGGTTTCAACTCCAGTGGCAGCCGGCCTTAAATAACGGTATATGTTATGCCCGACCAGGGTTGCATTAATTAACACACTGTCACCGGCGGTAGAAAGAATTGCACCTGCAATAATTACAACAAATAAAACGGCGAACCATTCCGGCATAAAATACTGAACTGCCCAGGTCAATGCAAATTCTGCATTATCCGGGGTTACTCTTAAACCATAAGTGTAAACTGCAATACCGATAAAAACGGGTATCAGGGCAATAGACAGATACAGTAACCCCCCGGTAATAAATCCGGCAGAAGCAATTTTAGCTGTCCTGGCCGCCAGGGCCCTCTGCATTAATATGGCACAGCTAAGATCACCCAAACCAACACCGAACCAGGCTGCCAGGTAAGAAATAAAACCAAATAGCCCTACATACCAGAGAAAGCCTTCCGGAGCCGCTACCGGCACCATGGCAAAAGGCGGGTTCCAATCATAAACTTCCGCGCTGGCAACAAACTCGCTCCACCCGCCAAGAGCATTGATAACAACAGGGAACATGATCACCAGGGCAATAATAATCAAAACTACATTTAATGTATCTAACCTGGCCAGGGCTTTAAGTCCACCGCTGTATGTAACAATTATAATTGCCAGTGTTCCGACCATAATCGATATGCTAAAGCTAAATCCAGTAGTAAGATGCACTATAATGCCTAGTGCCACCATCTGCCCGGCTATCCAGGAAATCGTACTGACAACCTGGTAAAGCATAAATAAAATACTCATTCTACGGTTGTAACGGGTATCGTAAAAATCAACAATTGATGTGTAACCGGCAGTCCTCATTCTATAGGCTAAAAAGATACCAGTTAAAACAAGAGTCAGGGCCGGGGCCCAGGGATCATAAATTGTGCCCTGCATGCCATACAAGTACGCATATCCTGCCGCTCCAAGAATAGCTCCAGCACAAAGCCAGGTAGCGGTAACAGAGCCAATCATGTATACAAGGTTCAAATCTCGCCCGGCAACTACATGATCGTCACATTCATGGATGTTACGTGAATAGTAGATCCCGACTGCAATGATAAAGGCAAGATATAATACCAATAATCCTAATATCCATTCTGTTACTTCTCCAAAAATTATTTCATCCATTACAAGATCCACCTCCCGCTTATCCCTGACAATTTTCGCAAAATAACGCAAGGAAATCAACAGTTATTTTTACTTCGTCAGCTATTAGTTATCACCTTCCGGCAAATAAATATAAATTCCCATAATTTAAAGCCGGGTTAATACATTAACCCGGCTTTAAATTATTTAAGAATTGAACCAGCGCTTTGCCGATTATTTGTCTGCTTGCAGCTCCATCGGTTTATTACAGCAAACCAGTGTTCCTACACCTTCTTCTACAACTTTTACTACATTCGTGCATACCTGGCACTTATAAACCTGCTCTTTTTTTGTAGCCATTATATAAATCTCCTCGTTTTCTTAACTTAACAGCATCCTCCATCACACTTATCGGCAGAGCCGGGATCGGTAATAGAAAATCCTGCCTGTGGGCCGTCATGGAAATCAACAGTTTTTCCATCAACAAAGCTCGCAATACCTTGATCATAGACAACTTTAACATCACCCAGATCTTCGGTTTGATCTTTTTCTTCTTGAAATGACTCTTCCAGAGTCAAACCATACCTTGGACCACCTCAACCAACTCCGCTTACATAAATGCGGATATAAGCTTCAGGTTTTCCTTCCTGGGTTAAGTATTCTTTGAACTTTTCTTTTGCGGTAGTTGTTACCGTTAACATTTGCTAACCTCCTTTAATCAGAAACCTTAGAAGAGAACCCTAACAACAGATGCTGCTTCTTCATTGACCAGGCTGTAATGAACTTCGGTTCCCTTTCTTTCACTGACAATAATACCCATGTCTCTAAGCCGTCCTAAATGTTGCGATACTGTTGATTGGGAAAGTTCAAGACAGTTTTGCATTGAAGTAACATTACAGGATCCTCTTTCTAAAAGCTCTTTTACTATACATAACCGTACAGGGTTAGATAAAGCCTTTAGTAGAGTTGCTTTCTTCCTGATCATAGTTAATTCATTTTCTGTTTCCATTAGGGAATCCCTCCTCAATTATCATTATATCATAATATTTAAATCACGCAACCATGATTATCAAACCCTCCAGCCCTTCAAGCTTAAGAGAAGTTTTTATAAACCCTTGATTGGTGCTCGGGTTGGTAGATGCCATAACCCGACATTCTTCATTTAGCCATTCAAGGCTAATTTCCTGCCTGCGGGATGAAAAGTTTAAGCAAATGATTAAACTTTGTTTCTCTGACCTTCTCATAAAACAATAACATTCTGCAGGAATATTTTCTGTAAGCGAAAAATAACTCCCATTTAAAAGAGCAGGTAGTTCTTTACGCAGCCAGATTAGTTCCCTGGTATAATTAAGCATCGAATGAGGACCTTTATTTTGCCCTGCCACGTTTCGCTCGACAATTTCCGGTCCCAAAGGAAGCCAGGGCTCATTGCTTGAAAAACCTGTATTTCCGTCCTGATCCCACTGCATCGGTGTTCTGCAGCCATCTCTTCCGGGATGGAAGGGAAACCACTTGATTCCAACAGGATCCTTCAACTGCTCACGTCTAAGTTTCGCCTCCTTCATACCAATTTCTTCACCATAGTATATAAATGGCGTTCCTTTTAATGTTAAAAGCAGCATCATTAAGAGACGCGCTCTTAAATCCTCCTTACCGTCATTTCCGTATCGGCTAATAGCCCTTTTGACATCGTGGTTGCTAAAAGTATACGCCGGCCAGGCCCCATCAGGCAGTGCCTGTTCCCAAATTTCTATACAATGCCTAAAAGCAGAAGCTTTCCAACGGCAGTGAAGAAGTTCAAAATAAAAGTTCATATGAAGTTCATCACAATTATCACCATAGTAAGAGGCAGCCTGCTCAGGATTATCAGCCATTATTTCACCGACACTCGTTTTTGCCGGGTAAGAATCGATGATTCTTCTGAAGCCCTTCAAAACCTGGTGAGTTTCAGGCTGATGTTGATTATACTTTTTCACCTGAAGCTCCGGCAAAGAAAGCAATCTCATAATAT
>PXBM01000015.1 GCA_003566935.1 Syntrophomonadaceae bacterium
ATATTTATGCCCCGCAATAAAAATATTTAACTGAAGGGTGGTAAGGTGAACCTATGTCAAAAGTGAAAGATAACCAGGAAAACAAAACATCTGAAATAACCACGATGACTTACGTGGAAGCGATAACCGATGCTTTACGCCTTGAAATGATAAAAGACGAAAATGTCTTTGTCATGGGCGAAGATGTCGGAGTATACGGTGGTATTTTTGGCGCAACAAGGGGCTTGATGGATGAATTTGGAGAGGGAAGAGTTAGGGATACTGCTATCTCTGAAGCAATCATTGCCGGAGCCGCGGCTGGTGCTGCTGTTACCGGTATGCGGCCGGTTGCTGAAATTATGTTTATTGATTTTACAACAATTGCTATGGATCAAATTGTCAACCAGGCAGCTAAGATGCGCTATATGTTTGGCGGCAAGGCAAAAGTGCCCATGGTTATCCGCACACCAACCGGAACCGGACGGGGTGCTTCTGCTCAGCATTCGCAGAGTCTCGAAGCGTGGCACTGCCATGTACCGGGCCTGAAGGTGGTAATGCCTTCAACACCTTATGATGCAAAGGGTTTACTGATTAGTTCAATTCGAGATAATAACCCTGTAATTTTTATAGAACATAAAAAACTTTATGCCGAGAGCGGTGAAGTTCCAACGGGTGAATATACTATTCCGCTTAGCCAATCCGAAGTTAAGCGCGAAGGCAGTGATGTCACAATTGTTGCAACATCGCTGATGGTTCAAAGATCACTGGCGGCAGCTGAAGTCCTGGAAAAAGAAGGGATTAGTGTTGAAGTGGTAGACCCGCGAACACTTTATCCCCTGGATAAAGATACGATCATTGAATCGATTAAAAAAACAAACCGGGCGGTTGTTGTTCATGAAGCTTGCAAAACTGGCGGCTATGGAGGCGAACTAACCGCTGTGATTATGGAAGAAGCTTTTGACTATCTGGATGGCCCGGTTGTTCGCTGTGCCGGTATGGATGTTCCAATTCCTTTTAGTCCACCACTGGAGAAAGCGGTTGTTCCTAATGAGAACGATATTGTTGAATCAGTAAAAAGTCTGTTTTAATCGCAGCCTGTATTCTGAGGAGGAGGAGTAAACATGGCGGTAAGGGTAATCATGCCTCAAATGGGGCTGACAATGACTAACGGTAAAATAGTACGCTGGCTAAAAAAAGAAGGCGACCAGGTAAAAAAGGGTGAGCCTTTATTGGAGATAAAGACAGAAAAAATTGTTACTGAAGTAGAATCCCCGGGTGATGGTATTTTGGTAAAAATTTTTAACCAGCCAGAAGATTTAGTTCCCGTAACGGAGCCGATAGCAATCATAGCGCTTGATGGTGAGGATACATCGGATTTAATTAAAGAAATTGAGGCAGAAAAGGCAGCCGGAGAACCGGCTTCTGCTGATGCGAAGGAAGAGCCAAAACCTGCCGCAGCATCCGCACCATCTACTGCTGATGAGCAGGTTGTTGCTGCAACACTTGAAGGCGGCCGAGTCAAGGCTTCACCACTGGCTAAAAAAGTGGCGGCAGAAGAAGGGTTTTTAAAAGAACTTGGTCGGATTAAAGGCACTGGTCCAGGCGGCCGTATTGTTAAAAAAGATGTTCTTGCTTATGCGGAACGCAGGAAGCGCCAGCCATCAACTGCTTTTCAGGCAGCTGCGGAGACCTGGACAGAACCTCTTACGGAACTGCGTAAATCGATCGCTTCCCGCATGACCGGAAGCTGGCAGACACCACATTTCTACCTGGAAACAGAAATCGATGCCGGTCCACTCCAGGAGATGCGCACTAAAATTAACAACTCGGTAAAAGAGGAAGATATCAAATTCTCCATGAACGATCTGCTGGTGAAAATAGTAGCCAGGGTCCTTTCGGAAAACCGCTACGTGAATGCATCATATACTGAGCAGGGCATAGTCCATCATGGCGAAATTAACGTCGGTGTTGCCGTTGCAATTGATGAAGGATTAATAGTGCCTGTGGTCAGAAATGCTGACCAAAAGGGATTAAGGCAAATATCAGGCGAAGCGCGTGAGCTGATAACGAAAGCCAAGGATAACACCCTGGGCCTTGATGATATCACCGGTGGGACATTTACCATTTCTAACCTGGGGATGTTCCCTGTCGACTCCTTTACTGCAATTATCAACCCTCCGGAAGCTGCTATCCTGGCTGTTGGACGGGTTGTGGAGAAACCGGTCTGCCTAAATGGCGAAATTGTTGTTAGGGCCTGCATGATGCTGACCCTTGGCCTTGATCACCGCGCTATAGATGGAGCAAAGGGAGCCAGATTCCTGGCAGCGCTGAAAGAAACCTTAGAGAATCCGTACTTACTGGCCCTTTAGCGGCAGGTAGGAGATCCACAAGGAGGTTGTGTTTTAATGACTGAAAGTAAAGTAGGTCTTGTTGTAATTGGCGGCGGTCCTGGTGGTTATGTAGCAGCTCTTAAAGCTGCTCAACTGGGAGCTAAAGTAGCGCTTGTTGAAAAAGAAAACCTCGGTGGGACCTGCCTGAACTGGGGCTGTATACCCACCAAGGTATTAACAAAAACGGCTGAACTCCTGCATCATATCAAGCAGGCAGATATTATGGGGATTACTGTATCCGATCCCAAGCTTAATCTTGAGACGGTTCAAACCCGCAAAGAAGAAGTTATTGAAGCTCTAAAAGGAGGAGTTGGTGAACTTTTAGCTGCAAGGGGTGTTGAATATATTGAAGGGGAAGCGTCGCTGGAGAAACATGGCCAGGTAAAGATAGCCACTGCAGATGGAAAAACAGTGACGAAAGAAACCGAAAAAATAATTATTGCTACCGGGTCCAGGCCAATTGAGTTGCCCGGGATGGAATGTGACGGCAAACTTGTTTTGGACAGCAGGGATGCGCTGCAGATTGATACCGTGCCGAAATCTGTCCTTATCGTTGGCGGAGGGGTTATCGGTTTAGAATTTGCCGGTATCTATGCTGCTTTTGGAACAAAGGTGATCCTGGTGGAAATGCTACCGGATTTACTGCCCTTTATTGACTCTGATATAGTGGCTGCCCTGAAGCAGGAACTTTCAGAGATGGGGGTGGATATTCACATCTCCACGAAAGTAACTAAACTTGAAAAAGAAAAAAACAAGGTAAAGGTTCACCTGGAAACCCCGGAGGGAGATCAGCAGGTTGATGTAAATAAAGTACTTATTGCAGCAGGCCGCAGGGCAAATGCCGAAATAGGTGAAAAACTGGGTCTGGTCAAAGATGGTGTCATTGAGATTAACGATCACCTGGAAACCAAGGTTAAAGGCATCTATGCAGTCGGAGATGCCATAGGTGGTTACCAGCTGGCCCATGCGGCTTATGCAGAAGCCCATGTTGCTGCTGAAAACGCTATGGGTGCAGCTAAAAATGTTTCCTACAAGGCTGTCCCGCAGGCAATTTTTACCTACCCTGAAGTCTCAGGAGTAGGGTTGACTGAACAGGAAGCCAGGGAAAAACATGAAACTGTAAAAATAGGATTGTACCCCTTTGCTGCAAATGGTAAAGCGATGGCGGCCGGCGAAACAAAAGGTTTTATCAAGCTGATTGCCACCGAACCGCACAATGAAATCGTTGGAGCTTTTGTAATTGGGCCATCTGCTACAGAGTTGATCCATGAAATAACCCTGGCCATGAACCTGGAAGCCACCTTGGAAGAGGTAGCAGAAACCATTCATGCTCACCCGACCCTGAGTGAAGTCACTTACGAAGCAGCGTTGACCGTTTTGGGCTAAACAGTTTGATGTCAGTTGCTTTACAGTTAGAGTCGCCCCGGGAGGATTGCAATGAACAGGGCAAATGCAGTTATGCTGAACCAGCAACCGGTAGAATACGATGAGGCCTATCGTTACCAGGCACAACTTCACCAGCTAAGAGCCGAGGGAAAAATTGACGATACCCTGCTTTTGCTGGAACATAAACCGGTTTATACCATCGGTAGAGATGGGGGTTGGCATCATATTAAGGTGCCGCTGGAGTCTCTTGCCCGGCAGGGAATTCAAGTGATCGAAACTGACCGTGGTGGTTCCATTACATTTCATGGTCCGGGGCAGCTGGTATGCTATCCAATCTTTAACATGGATCTGGTTGAAGGAGATCTACACCTCTTTTTACGAAAGCTCGAAGAGGTAGTAATTGGCATCATTGATTCATTTAATGTCCAGGCAGAACGTTTTAAACCTTACCCAGGTGTATGGGTTGGACCAGGTAAAATAGCCGCCGTAGGTGTCGGCTGCAAGGCCTCGGTTTCACTTCACGGGACAGCTCTGAATATTAATCCAGACCTGAAATACTTTGACTGGATTGAACCCTGTGGCATTACCGGTTACGGGGTTACAACGCTCAGTAGAGAACTTGGTGCTGAAGTAAAAATGTCGCAGCTCTGGAAACCGGCAGTGGAAAAATTTGCTGAAGTGTTCTCTCTATCCTTCCAGAAAAAAGTTATGGCTGATCTGATTATGGAAAGAGAGGGGTATACCTGCTTATGAGTTTACCATCCTGGCTGAAGGTTAAAGCTCCCAATATGGATAAGCTGGCTGAGATGGAGAGCACTTTGCGGAAAGGTTTGCTTAACACTGTCTGTGAAAGTGCCCTCTGCCCGAATCTGGGCGAGTGTTTTTCCAGAAAAACAGCTACATTTTTAATTATGGGCAATACCTGTACCCGTAGCTGCAGTTTTTGTGCTGTTCCGGGAGGGCAGCCGGAAAAATTGGATGAAGAAGAGCCAGCCCGTCTGGCGGAAGCTGTCAGGAACCTCGATCTCGATTATGTTGTTATAACATCAGTTACCCGTGACGACCTTCCAGACGGAGGGGCGGAACACTTTGCTGCCACTATTAAGGCAATTCGCCATCTCAATAAAAATATCCCGGTAGAAGTTCTTATTCCTGATTTCCAGGGTTCCAAGGAAGCGCTCCTTACTGTAACAGAAGCTGTTCCGGCAGTTATAAACCATAACCTGGAGACAGTGCTTAGGTTATATTCAAAAGTAAGGCTCGGGGCAGATTACTATCGTTCACTTGAACTGCTCCGCTTAGCAAAGATCATTAAACCTCAGCTTTTAATTAAGTCTGGCTTAATGGTTGGGCTTGGTGAAACAAAAAGTGAAATAATGAAAGCAATTATTGATTTGCATTTAGTAGGGTGCGACCTGCTTACTATTGGACAGTATTTGGCACCATCATCTGAACATGAACCGGTAGCACGCTATTATACACCAGAAGAATTTGCTGCAATTCAAAAAAAAGCATCGTCTTTAGGATTTAAAAAAGTAATATCCGGACCACTGGTTCGCAGTTCATACCATGCTAAAGAAGCTTATTGTTCATAATATTAATGTAGAAAAGTTTAATAAGCTAATAAATATGGTGGTGCCCGGTGAAAATACATGTTTCCCTGCATGACACCCTAAAAAGCAAGATAAATCCAAAAACCTATGGGGATAAAGATGTAATATACATTATTATAAACCCGGACTCATCTGTCAATGACTTGTTAAAAGCTTTAAGGCTTTCGCCGAAATTGATTGGACTGGTTATAGTAAATGGCAGACAGGTTGGACCGGATTATCAATTTTCTGATCAAGACAGGGTTGATCTTTTCTCTCCTCTTGCGGGGGGTTAATTTATAAAATGGAGGTTGAAGTAGTGGACAAAATAATTCGCCTGAATCTTACCGATGGAACTGTAAGTGAAGAGCAGGTAGCAGAGAAGTATAAAAAATTAGGTGGTAGAGCTTTGACCTCGCAGATCCTTAGTGATGAGGTAGATCCGGCTTGTGAACCCCTGGGGCGCCATAATAAGCTTATTTTTGCTCCCGGTCTTCTTGGTGGCAGCTATATGTCGAGTTCGTCACGTCTTTCCGTCGGCGGGAAAAGTCCTTTAACCGGAGGGATTAAAGAGGCTAATGCGGGCGGAACTGCTGCGCTTGCTTTAAGCAAGCTTGGTATTAAGGCTTTGATTATAGAAGGTGAAAGCAAGCTCGGCTATAGTCAGTATCTATATATGAGCAGTGATAAAATGGAGCTAAGACCGGCTGAAACAGCAGGTCTGGGAGTATATGAATCGGCAAAACTACTTTTTAAGCAATACGGAGAAAAAGTATCGCTATTATTGATCGGACCAGCCGGAGAAAGAAGTTACACAAGCTCCGGAATAACCAATACAGATCCACAAGGGAGGCCCAGCCGTTTTTGTGGTCGTGGAGGGCTTGGTGCGGTAATGGGAGTGAAGGGATTAAAAGCTATTATTGTTGATCCCAGTGGATCACAAGGTATACAATACCATGATCGTA
>PXBM01000080.1 GCA_003566935.1 Syntrophomonadaceae bacterium
AAAGCGAGCGTGGCGGAACGGCAGACGCGCTAGGTTCAGGACCTAGTGCCCGTAAGGGTGTGGAGGTTCAAATCCTCTCGCTCGCACCAGTAAAAATGCCCGGTGGTATAAATACACCGGGCTTATTTTATACATCCAATTAGCAGATGGCAAATTGAAAAAAGTTGTATAATAAAATAAACTATTGATAAAAGAAATTTAAAGGAGGCAGGATCAGCTTGGAACAGCTTCGCTTTGATAACCGGGTAGCGGTAGTAACAGGCGCTGGTGGTGGCTTGGGAAAAGCCTACGCTTTGCTGCTGGCTGAAAGAGGTGCTAAGGTAGTTGTAAACGACCTGGGAGGAAGCCTTGACGGACAAGGGGCCGATGCAACTCCCGCCCAGCAGGTCGTAGATGATATTAAGGCAAGCGGCGGAGAAGCTATAGCCAACTACGACAGTGTAGCCGAATGGGACAGCGCTAATAAAATAATTAATGCTGCTATCGAAAATTTCGGTAAAGTAGACATTCTTATCAACAATGCAGGCATTTTGCGTGACAAAAGCTTTATTAAAATGGAGCTTGATGATTACCGCAAAGTTATGTCGGTGCATTTGGACGGTACTTTTTACTGCACCAAGGCAGCTTTTGTCCATATGAAAGAGCAGGGTTACGGCAGGATAGTTTCTACAGCCTCGGCAGCGGGCCTTTACGGTAATTTTGGCCAGGTCAACTACGGCGCTGCAAAACTGGGTATAGCCGGGATGATGAACTGCCTGGCCCAGGAAGGGGTACGCTATAATGTAAAGGCTAATACCATAGTTCCTACTGCTGGAACCAGGTTAACTTTTACGGTTCTGCCGGAGGATGTTATTGGTAAAGTTAAACCGGAATACGTTGCTCCTGTAGTAGCCTGGTTATGTTCCGAACAGTGTGACCAGAGCGGAATTATGATCAGTGCCGGAGGTGGCTATTTCAGCCGGGCTGCTATTGTCGAAGCTCCCGGAGTAATTTTTGATCCTGACCAGGATATCACCGCCGAAATGGTAATCAATAAGCTTGATCAAATAATGAGTTTAGAAGGAGCAGGTGAACACGGCTCAGCCATTGAACACGCCGGTTCTATTATGTCGAAGATAAATTCTAAATAAATTTTCACGAGCCAATGATCTTGTATTTTTATCTCTTTTAGAAGGGAAGAGGCAAGAATAAGCGAATATTTATTAATTGAAGGAATTAGCAATTGATATTTATAATAAAATAACATATAAATGGAGGTTATCTAATGAGAGAGGTTGTTATTGTAAGCGCAGTTCGAACTGCAGTTGGCACATTTGGTGGAACCCTTAAAGATATCAGTGCGGCTGAACTCGGCAGCATTGCTATAAAAGCTGCCATTGAAAAAGCTGGTGTAAAACCGGAACTAGTGGAAGAAGTTCTTCTTGGCTGTGTTCTGCAAGCCGCGCTGGGCCAGAACATTGCTCGTCAGGCTGCCCTAAAGGCAGGGTTGCCGGTAGAAGTTCCCTGCACAACCGTTAATAAAGTTTGCGGCTCAGGCCTTAAAACTGTTAACTCTGCCGCAGCAGCTATAGCGGCTGGAGAAGCCGATATTATTGTTGCCGGAGGAACAGAGAATATGAGTGCCTCCCCTTACGCAGTGAACGGAGCCCGCTGGGGCATGCGTATGGGTGATAGTGCCATGACCGATGTTATGATCAAAGATGGACTCTGGTGCGCATTTAATGATTATCACATGGGCATTACAGCTGAAAATGTTGCTGAAAAATACGGGATAACCCGGGAGATGCAGGATCAGTTTGCTCTGACCAGCCAGGAAAGAGCCCATGCTGCCATAGAAAGCGGACGTTTTAAAGATTAAATAGTACCGGTATCTGTTCCACAGCGTAAGAAAGATCCAATCATTTTTGAAACAGATGAGCACCCGCGCATGACCGATCTCGATAAACTGGCTAAATTGCGACCGGCTTTTAAAAAGGATGGTACTGTAACCGCCGGAAATGCTTCCGGTATAAATGACAGCGCCGCCGCGATTGTTGTGATGAGCCGCGAAAAGGCGGAACAGCTTGGTTTAAAGCCTCTGGCGGTAATTAAAAGTTACGCTTCAGCAGGAGTTGACCCTGCAGTGATGGGTACCGGCCCTATACCTGCCAGCCGCAAAGCTCTGGAGAAGGCAGGCTGGAAGGTGGCTGACCTGGACTTAGTTGAGGCCAATGAAGCTTTTGCTGCCCAGGCGCTCTCTGTAATGAAAGAACTGGAACTTGACCAAGAGAAGACTAATGTTAATGGCGGAGCGATTGCTTTAGGCCACCCGATCGGAGCCAGCGGTGCCAGGATATTTGTCACCCTGCTGCATGAAATGCAAAAACGTGACGCAAAACGTGGTCTGGCTACACTGTGCATCGGTGGAGGCCAGGGTATCGCCTGTGTAGTTGAGAGAGATTAATACTTAAGGAGGCTTACAATATGGCTGTTAATATGAAGGGTACTGATATACTATCAATTCATGATCTAAGCAGGGAAGAGGTTGAGCAGATCCTGGATACTACTCATATCCTAAAAATGAAACAGAAACTGGGTGAGATCTATCATCCGTTGAAAGGTAAAACCCTGGGTATGATCTTTCAAAAATCATCTACCAGGACCAGGGTTTCGTTTGAAGTAGGCATGTTCCAGCTTGGCGGTCATGCCCTCTTTTTAAGCGCAAACGATCTACAGCTAAACCGCGGAGAAACAATTGCCGATACAGCCAGAAACTTAAGCCGTTACCTTGATGGAATAATGATTCGCACTTTTTCACACCAGGATGTGGTAGACCTGGCAGAATATAGCTCGGTCCCTGTAATTAATGGGTTAACTGACCTGCTGCATCCCTGCCAGGTTCTTTCTGATCTCTTTTCGATCAAGGAGAAGAAACAGAAACTGGATGGCTTAAAATTGACTTATATTGGGGACGGCAATAACATGGCCCATTCATTAATGTTTGGTGGTGCCAAAGTCGGCATGGATATTGTAATCTGCTCTCCTTCAGGATTTGAGCCGGATCCGGAAATAACCCGGCTATCCAGGCTCGATGCTACCAAAACCGGTGCTAATATCAATATTCAGAATGATCCTTTTGAAGCAGTGAAAGATGCTGATATAATTTATACTGATGTCTGGGCCAGTATGGGCCAGGAAGAAGAGCAGGAAGAACGTTTGAAAAGCTTTGCCGATTACCAGGTGAACCGGGGCTTGATTGAGAAGGCTAAAGATGATGTCCTGGTCATGCATTGTTTGCCCGCCCACAGGGGTGAAGAAATCACCGACGATGTTATTGACGGAGTGCATTCAATAGTTTTTGATCAGGCTGAAAACCGCCTTCACGTTCAAAAGGCAATTATGGCCCTGACTATGTAATTAATAAGGACGTGAGAAGCATTTATGATCGAAGCCGATCAAAGTAAAACACCTTGCCTGAAGCTTGGCCTGGATATAGGGATATTTTCGGCCAAGGGTGTGCTGTTAGAAGAAAACAATATAGAAACAGTTAAAATAGCGATTTCCGGGAAACCTGTCGAAGCGGCCAAGCAGTGTATAGATCAACTGCTCAGTGATAAAGAGGTGGAACAGGTTACGGTCGGCCTTATGGGCCAGAATTCCAAGCTGGTTGCCGAAAGTTTGAGACTGGAACCGCTTCTGGAAATAGAAGCCCTGCAGGCGGGAATTGATAGGCAGGATATTGATGTCGATTTTGCTTTATCACTTGGCCACGAAAATATGCACTATCTTGAGCTGGACGAGCGGAAACAGATCAGCTTTTTCAGCCGCAACGGACAGTGTGCTGCCGGCAGTGGTTCATTTTGGTACCAGCAGGCTACCAGGATGGGCTATAATGATCGCGAGCTGGCAGAAGTAGCTGTTGAAGCAGAATCAGCAGTGCCCATATCGGGCAGATGTGCAGTTTTTGCAAAATCCGATATGACACATGCTATTAATGAAGGGGCTACTCAAAGCGCTGTTTCTGCAGGTATGGCCAGGGCCCTGGTAGACAATATCTTTACCAGTGTAGCTTTAAACAGGATTAATGGTCCCGGCAAATTAGCTGCTGTTGGCGGAGTTGGCAACAACAAGGCGATTATTAAGTACCTGAAAAAATATGCCGGTAATTATAATGTAGAAGTTATTGTTCCCGAACTTCATGAATATATAAATGCCATCGGCGCTGCAGAGCGTGGAAGTGAAATTGATATATCCTTAGTTTTGGGACAAAAACTCTATACAAAACCTTACCATCCTGAACATCCACTGCCACCACTCGATCCGGATCAGGTTTGTTATATGAACCATGAAGAAACTGATTCTGCAAATTTTGATCTTTCCCAGGTATATATTGGAGTTGACTGCGGTTCAGTCTCAACCAAGTGCGTTTTAGTTGACAACGCAGGCAAACAAATAGGTGGGGTTTACCTTCCTACAACCGGAAAACCTGCCCTGCAGGTTCTCGAGTTGATGAAGCAGGTTGAAAAACAGTATGGTGATGTAATTAAGGATTCACCCTTGATAGCCTGCACTACTGGATCAGGGAGATTTTTATCCCAAAATATCCTCAATGCCGACTATGCTGTTGATGAAATCACCTGCCAGGCCGAAGGCATCAAGCAGCTTTTTGACCAGGATGAAATATTATCCATTATTGAAATCGGCGGAGAAGACTCCAAGTTTATACAGCTTAACGGGGGCACACTTTCAGACTATAACATGAATCCCGTTTGCGCTGCCGGCACGGGAACTTTTTTAGAAAACCTCGCTGAATTGCTGGGCGTAAAAATTAAGGAAGAATTTTCGGAAAAGGCTTTCGCTGCAGAGTACGGGGTTGACCTGGGAGATATCTGTACTTTAATATCTCAATCAATCCTGGCCTCAGCTTCAGCCCGGGGGCTTCCCTTAAACGAACAGCTGGCCAGCCTGGCCTATTCTTCGGCCCGTAACTATTTGAGCAAAACAGTTGATAAAAGACCGCTGACAGGTCGAGTGGTTTTTGCCGGTGCTACGGCCAAAAACCATGCCCTTGCTGCTGCCCTTGCTGCAATCTGTGAAGAAATAGTATATGTGCCGCCCCAACCGGAATTAACCGGGGCGCTTGGCAGTGCGCTGATGGCCAGGCAGTTTCACCAGCTTGGCATGCCCGGTAATTATACTTTTAAAAGCCTTAGCGAAATCAGGGAATTTACGAATAATAAAAGTGCCTGTAAAGCTGAATGCAAGCACGAACATAACTGCATGTTAGATGTAATCAGCTTTGCAGACGGTAAAAAGTTTATCTACGGCGACCGCTGCGGACGTTATTCAGGCAGGGAAGGCATCAAAACAGATCACGAACTGCCGGATTACGGCCGCATACGGATGGAACTGCTGGAGAAAGCAGCTGAATCTAAAACCACTGGTATTGCTAAAACAGGGCCCACCATCGGCATCGCGCAGTGCGGGCTTTATTATGATTACTATCCCTTCTGGTCTGCGTTTTTGAACAACCTTGACTGTAACGTAGTCCGTTCGGATGAAACAAATGCTGAAACTTTACAAAAAGGCAAATTGGGGCTTGATTCGGAAATGTGTTATCCGATGAAAGTTATAGTCGGCCATTACGCAGAGCTGAAAGAAAAAGATCCGGATTATATATTTCTGCCAGAAGTAGTCGATATGGAAGCTTTGCCCTGGGCTGAAAGTTGGCCCCGCTCTTTTACCTGCCCACTGCTGCAAACCCTGCGCGGCACAGTGGTTAATTCAATTGATCTTGACCCGGATAAAGTTATTTATGCCAAACTTAATTACCGTGCAGGCTTAAAAGTTATAAGGGAACAGCTTTTACCGGTAGCTAAAGATATCCTGGGCGAAAACTTCAGGAAAAATAAATTTGAAGAAGCCTTGCAGTCTGCATATGCTGCACAGGAAAAGTTCAGGAAAAACATGGTTGAAACAGCAAAAGCAATGCTCGGCAAGCTTGAAGAACAAAATGACCGGGTAGCTGTAGCCTTTTTAAGCCGCGGTTACACCCTGTATGATGATTTTATCGCTAAAAAATCAATGCATTATGCCCGTAAAAGCGGGATGATGGCTATTCCTCATGAATATTTCTTTAATTATCTCCAAGCCTGGCACAGTGGTGAAATAAAATCGAAGTATCTTGACCCATACCGGGATGAGTTTATAGCATACCTTGAAGAAAATATTGCAAAGCTGGATAACATCTATCCTGCACAGCTGCAAAAAATGTTATCATCAGTATTGCTAATTAATTTTCTCAATAAAAAGTGCA
>PXBM01000151.1 GCA_003566935.1 Syntrophomonadaceae bacterium
AATGCTTTATTACAGCACCAGGAACCATAATAATTTAGTTAGCAGTGCAGATGCAATTCAGAAAGGGCTTGCCCCGGAAGGTGGCCTTTTTGTTCCTGCAGAAGCAGTTCCTCCTTTTTCTGAAAATGATCTGCCAAATGGAAGTTATAGAAATATTGCCCGCACTATATTTGAACTTTATTTAACCGATTTTGAGTCGAATGAACTACAAAAGGCGATTAATGATGCCTATAGCAAGGATAATTTTGATCATGAGGATATTACCCCGCTTAAAAAGTTATCTGATAATCTACATATTTTAGAGCTCTGGCACGGCCCTACTTATGCCTTCAAAGATATAGCGCTGCAGATATTGCCCCACTTCCTGCGCACAGCAGTTCACATTACCGGTGAAAAGTCAGAAATAATTATCCTTACCGCCACCTCGGGAGATACCGGAAAATCGGCACTGGAAGGATTTCGCAATGTCCCCGGAACAAAAATTATAGTATATTATCCTGAAAACGGGGTCAGCGAAGTCCAACAGCTGCAAATGACTACCCAGGAAGGAGATAACGTTGAGGTAGCCGCAGTAAAAGGCAACTTTGACGATGCCCAGAAGGGAGTTAAAGCTTTATTTAATGATAGCAAACTTGCAGAAAAACTGATCAAATCAGGTTACCGCCTCACTTCGGCTAATTCAATCAACTGGGGCCGTCTTTTGCCCCAGGTTGTTTATTATTTTAAAGCTTATAATGATTTGGTAAGCACTAAGGAAATAGAACCGGGCGAAGGGGTAAATTTTGTTGTTCCTACCGGCAACTTCGGCAACATCCTGGCCGGCTACTATGCCCGGCAGCTCGGCCTGCCGGTCAATCGTCTAATTTGTGCCGCCAACAGCAACAATGTATTGTCTGATTTCATAAGTACCGGCAGCTATAACAGCCAAAGGCCACTACATAAAACATACTCCCCATCAATGGATATCCTGGTATCAAGTAATCTGGAAAGGCTGCTCTTTGAATTAACTGGCCATGATTCGGAAAAAATAAACTTTTGGATGAACCAACTGCAGTCTACCGGTGAATACGGCCTCGATTATATTACATTGAACAAGCTGCAGGAATTATTCTGGGCTGATTATGCATCTGACCGGGAAACCCTGGACACCATTAAGGAAACCTACGAACAAGACAATTATCTGCTAGATACACATACTGCAGTTGGGAAAGCAGTTTTAGAAAAATATCTTGCCATAGAAAAAGATTCTTCTCACACAATTGTGCTTTCAACAGCCAGTCCTTTTAAATTCTGCGGCAGTGTAATAAAGGCCCTCTTTGGGGAAAAACAATACGGAGATAAATCTGAGCTTGAATTGCTGGAAATACTGTCCAATAAAACCGGGAACCAAATCCCCCCCAATTTAGCAGATCTTGCTGAAATGCCGGTAAAGCATAAACAGGTGATCGAGCGGGAAAAGCTGCACGATCACCTGCTGAAAGTTCTCAATCTTCAATGAAAAACTACATTTCAGTTTGCTCACAACTTGTTATTACCTGTAATTAACAATCGAATATTAGTGGCTGCCCTTTGTGCCGAATCTTGTAACCAGGGTTGCTCCTATAGCCACTGCATAAACAAACCATGACACAAACCAGCCAACAATCGGAATCATGCTAATAAGCCCGATTACTAAAACACCAATGGCAATAGCACCGAGTGGATTAATATTGGCGGATGGTGATGCTACATAGGTAAGCCTTTCACCGACAAGACCTGTGATCGCAGCATAGCCAAGAACTGCGGCTACTGCCAGCGCCATCAGGACAAACAGGAGCAGCGGAATACCTATTATCGAAAGACCAAGCAAAACCATGACTGGGATTGCAAGGATTGTTGCCAGCAATCCCCAGCCAATAACCGGGCCTGCATTTATTGAAATCGCATCCCCTGCTGCTTTAACCTGCCTCGGAAACAGGCTGTGGGTCAGGGCGGCGAGAGCAAATAAAATTAGCATATTAAGCATGCCCCTGGCAATATTACTGTAAAAACCCACAAAGAGGGTCGGGAATAACTGCCAATCCCTACCGGGCCCTATCTGTGGTAAAAAACTAACCCTGCGCATAATTTCATTAACCCTGGTAATAACCTGGTCGGAGATTCTTTCTCCCATTCTCTCTCGGGGACGCTCAACTAAATAATCATCCTTCATCTCTTCCCGCAGCTCCGCCCGGGTTAACTCTTCCCCGACTTCCATTGAACCAACCATGGCTGCATCAGCTTTTTTAATTAAACCCCTGTCTACATAGATATGACCGGTTACCGACCCGTCCGGCTCCAGTTCTACCTGGCCCTGGCCAAGGGTTACATCTCCTTCAACAAGCCCGTTGATAGTTATATTGCCGCCCTTACTGTCAACATCTCCTCCGACAACACCGGTAATATGCAGCTCACCAAAACCGGATTCAATATCTCCGCCGACAGTTCCGTCGACCTGGATTTTCCCAAGATCACCATAGAGGTTTCCGCCTACTGAACCGTTGACGACAAGATCACCCATCCTGGCCCTAACATCGCCACTGACATTGCCGTTAACCTCAAGCTGCCCCATGTCGGTACTGACATTACCCTGGACATCGCCGTTTATTACAATACGTCCCATGTTATTCTTTACATCCCCGTTAACCACTCCGTTAACTTCTATGTCACCCATGTTCAAGGTAACGTTGCCATTTACAGCAGTTCCTTCGGAAATTGTAATCGATCCTGCTGCCTGTTCAATATCCTCATCAATTATTTCCATGGTTTCGGCAAAAACCGGAGAGGCAATCAAAATAATAAGAGCAATTGCAAAAAATACCAGGCACACAATTGCAGGTATTTGCTTTTTAAACATAATTATCACCTTCGCTTTATAGAACTTTTATACCTACTTAACCATATTCAATCGCGGTTGCCTGCTGCAGAAAACTGCGCAGTCTGTCTTACAACCTGGCTTCACCCACTGAAGTGATCTCTACCCGGCTGTGTGAAAAGGAAGCAGACTTAACTAAACCATCAGCTATCTCCATTTCCAAAGCAGTAAACTCGGGCCCTCCCAGTTCTCGTCCACCACCTGATTCGAGGTTTAAAACAAGTTTGCCTTCCCGGTAGGGTGTAATTCCTTCCAGTTCATGCCATGTCTGCAAGGCAATACCCAGGGCTACAGAGCCTGTTCCACAGGAAGGTTCAAAATAATCATTATCAACATAATGAGGGAAAACCACCCGAACATGGCCTCCATTCTTCGGCTGCCAATCATATACCACGACATTCGGTTCTATTTCACCTGTTTTATCCTGAAATTCATGTTGAATATCTGAAAGAATTTTGCGGGTTGTGCTATCCCATTTATCCAGGTCAATTTGTGGATAAGCTGCTTTAAACCTTTCAGCGTTTACTACCAAAAATTTACCAGCCTGCATAACTTCCAGGCCTTTATGAGTTGACGTGCCAATCCCCCTGTCATAACACTCTTTAACAAAGCTGTCCATGTTAGTCCTGATTCGCACTGACTTGCCAGCATGAGTATCAATTGATAGATTTGTCGGCCCCCCGTCGGTAAAAAGCATAATCTCAACATTAGAAGCATGCGGATCAACATCAAAGAGGGTTCCAAAGTCAGTTTCAATTAAGGCAGCGCCCAGCACCTGGGTAAAACCTCCACAGGCACTGATAAAACAGGGCAGGGAAGGTTCTGCTATTTTAGCTTCAATCTGTCCAGGCTCACCGGTAGAATATAAAATGCCGGCTTCGTGCCCATGCAAATGAGTAGGCGCAAGCAGCTGAACTGCTGTTTCAAGTTCCCGGCCGACAGGCATTTGATCTCCTCTTAATAGAACAATCAGGTTACCGCCCATATGGCCGCGAACAAAATTGAAGTTCATAGTCATGGCATCCTCACAAAAACATTGATTATTTTCTTAGGAGTGAAACTCACTCCTTTAAATGAAAGAGGTTTCAGTAGCAATGCCCCAGTTTGCGAACCTCGTTTTGCCTGGTTGGCAGGCAGGGACAAACATGTTCCGGAATATTTTCGAAACGGCAGGGACAGTAGAAATCCCCGTATAACTTATTCTTATCAAGCATGCCCTCAATGACCAGCTCTTTATCTTCATTAAAAACATAACCGCGTAAACGGGCAAAGTTTTCAACACGATTACGAATTTCTCTTTCCGGGTCCTGCTGAAAACGAACAGCTTTAATATCCGGCTCAAGGGCCTGGATCTTCAGTTCTGCCCCACAAACCGTGCAAACTACGACTTTGCCCACTTCCGGTTCTTCCCGGTATAAAAAAGGCACCTGGCATACTTCACAATAGATCTTATGCTTCATTTTTAAGCGCCTCTTCGATTTTGTCTTCTTTGTAACCTGATATAACTTCATCATCAATAACCGTAACAGGGAAAGCCCGCTTTCCTGTCAACTTTTCTACTTCTTCCAGGGCTTGCTTTTGTTCATCTCCCTGGGCCAGGTCAACATCAACAACTTCATAATCTACATTTTTCTCATCGAGAAATTTTTTTACTTTCTTGCACCAGGGGCAAGTACTTAAGGAATAAACTTTAACCATTAAAGACACCTCTCTTTAAATATTTTCCCCGGCCGTATTATTTTCTATAACCACAAAGCGGGCAGTATCAATAATATCCAGGGCCTCAACCTTTTCAAGTGTTTCAGAACTCATCTCTTCATCAACCTGTAAAACCATCATCGCTTCTCCACCTGCTGTTTTACGGCCAAGCTGCATTGAAGCAATATTTACCTTTTCTTCGCCAAGCAGGGAACCGATTTTACCAACTACGCCCGGACGGTCATGGTGGGTTGTAACCAGCATATACTTTGATGGAATGATCTCAATCCGGTAATCATCCACCCTGACAATTCTCATTTCGTTGTTAAGAATAGTGCCGGCCAGGTTATGTTCTTTATTACCAGACCTTGCTTTAATAGTAATCAGGTTGCTGTAGTTTTTTGCTTCCGTTGTTGAACTCTCTTTTACAATTATACCCCTTTGTTTGGCAATATAAGGAGCATTAACCCAGTTAACACCGTCACCAACTACATGTCGCAAAAACCCTATCAGGCAGGAAATTGTCATCGGAGCCAGGGGCAGGGACGACACATCACCGCTGTAAGTTAATTCTAATTCATCTACAGAACCGCCAAACATCTGCAGGTAAAAGCTGCCCATTACTCTCATCAGGGGCAAATACGGTTCCAGGGCCACTCTTTTTTCAGGCATCAGGGCAGGCACGTTGACGGCTGAAACATTAGGGTCTCCCTGCAAGGCTTTTATCACCTGTTCTGATACCTGAAAAGCAACATTGGCCTGCGCTTCCTGGGTCAACGCCCCCAAATGCGGAGTGGCAATAACATTATCAAGCTCTAAAAGCTTGCAACTTTCGGGCGGCTCCTGTTCAAAAACATCAAGGGCAGCACCGGCAACTTTCCCGTCCTGCAGCGCACTGCAGAGTGCATCTTCGTCAATAAGACCTCCACGGGCACAATTAACAATCCGCACATCGGATTTAAGCATGGCTATTTCTTTTTCCCCAATCAGGTGATGGGTCGAAGAACCGAGCGGCAGGTGCAGGGTAATAAAGTCTGATTGCTTTAACAAATCCTCAAAAGCAACCATGTCAATCCCCATCTTTTCTGCCTGTTCAGAAGAAATATACGGATCATAGCCAATAATTTTCATCCCCATGGCCCTGGCCCTGCGGGCTACTTCACTGCCAATTCTGCCCAGACCGACAACTCCCAGGGTTTTATCGTTAAGTTCAACCCCAATATGTTCCGACCTTTTCCACTCACCCCGCTTGACCGAACTATTAGCTACCGGTATATTACGGGCCAGTGAAGTTAAAAGAGCGATAGCGTGCTCCGCGGCAGATATTGTATTGCCATGTGGTGCATTGACTACTATAATACCTTTTTCCGTCGCCTTATCTACATCAATATTATCAACCCCAACCCCGGCCCGGCCAATTACTTTAAGCTTCTTGCCGGCCTCTATCACTTCAGCTTTAACCTTAGTCCTGCTGCGCACCACCAGGGCATCATATTTTCCAATCTGCTCCAACAGTTCTTCAGGGCTGATATCGGGTTTAAAGTCGACTTCGGCATTTTCTTTTAAATAATCAAGTCCTTCCCC
>PXBM01000209.1 GCA_003566935.1 Syntrophomonadaceae bacterium
ACAAACAGGATGAACGGCAAGTAAGTATTATTAGGGAGGCAAAGCAGGTGGATCACAATAGCAACGCAAAAAAAGTGCTGTTTCTCTGTACCGGCAATTCAGCCCGCAGCCAGATGGCAGAGGGTCTGCTTAAGCATTATGAAAAGGGCAGATTTGAAGTGACAAGCGCTGGTATTGCGCCGACCGGTGTTAACCCGAGTGCCGTAACTGTTATGAAAGAAATTGGCATAGATATAAGTGCTCAAACCTCTGATCAGGTTAGCAGGGAGATGCTTGATCAGGCAGATCTGCTAATTACCCTCTGCGGTGATGCCAGGGAAAGTTGCCCGGTTGTTCCGTCAAAAGTTGAAAAAAGGCACTGGAATCTTGAAGATCCTGCCCGTGCTGAAGGAACTGATGAACAGATCCTGGCCAAGTTCAGAGAGATCAGGGACCAGATAAAAAAATATGTGGAACAGCTGTTAGAAGAGTAAAAAACTGAAATAACAAAGTAAAACCCGGGCACTTAATACACTATATTAATTGCCCGGGTTTTTGCTGTTATTGAAGCAGTTTCCTGTGTTATAATGAGTTATCCGTTTTGCTAATAGCTAATGAAAAGTGAAATATTGTGGAAAAGGAGACTGCCCTTTGCCTTACACTAAAGTTGCCGCAATAGTTAACCCTGCCTCAGCGAATGGAGCTACTTTTAAACGCTGGCCAGAGATTGCTTCAGCCTTTGAGAATGCAGGCCAGAAGTATGTTTACAGTTTTACAGAAGGGCCTGATCACGCAACTATTTTAGCCCGACAATATCTGCATCAGGGGTACGAACTTGTTGTATCGGTCGGTGGAGATGGAACGGCAAATGAAGTTGTGAACGGTTTTTTTGAAAAGGGGAAACTTATCTCTACAGATGCAGCTTATGGCTACATATCAACCGGAACCGGCGGTGACCTTGGCCGGACCGTAGGATCGTCAAAAGTTATGGTTGAGGCTGTTAAACACATTGTAAACAATACACCCCGCAGGGTTGATCTGGGTAAGGTCAGCTATATAAATAACTCTGGTGAGGACGAAATCCGTTACTTTATAAACGTTGCCGGTCTGGGGATTGACGGGGATATTGTCGACCGGGTCAATCGGACCAGCAAATTTTTCGGCGGTTTTTTATCTTTCCTGTGGGGAACGCTGGTTTCGGTTGCTCTTTATCGCAATAAAAAAATGGTGATTACTGTTGACGGGAAGTTGATTTGCGATGAACCGGTAACCACCGTGGTTATAGGCAATGGCTGCTATTTTGGTGGGGGTATGAAAGCGCTGCCCAACGCAGTAATGGATGATGGATATTTTGATATTGTTATTTTGCATAGCTTATCTAAGCCAAACCTTTTGGCAACCCTGCCCAAAGTGTATAGTGGTTCTCATCTTAATCATCCCCGCATTACAAGCCTGCGCGGCAGAACCGTAGAAGTATATTCTTCGGAATATGCCTTGCTCAATCTTGATGGGGAACAGCCCGGCCGGGCACCGGCCAGGATTGAAATACTTCCCGGAGCAATTAACTTTATAGGATAGAATCGTTTCTTGACAGGGTAGAGAGCAAGACTTATTATTAATTTTAATACTGTAGGAATCACAGATGATGGTTAAAAATATAATAACTGAATAAAGGAGGCGTTGTTCTCTTGTCGATAAAAGTGAAACTTGATAACGGAGAAGAAGCTGTATACCCTGAAGGGACAACCTGTTATGATCTTTACAGGGAGAAAACAGCTGACAATAAAGAATTGCTGGCAGTGCTGGTTGATGGCAAAGAATGTGATCTCGGTCAGCCACTTCCCGATAAAAGCAGTGTAGCCCTGGTTGGCTTTGATACACCCCAGGGAGCAGATATTTACCGTCATAGTGCTAGTCACGTGCTTGCTCATGCCGTAAAAAGACTTTACCCGAATGTAAAACTTGGCATCGGCCCGGCAATTGAAAACGGTTTTTATTACGATTTTGAATTTGAAGAGCCCATTTCATCCGATGACTTAAAAACAATCGAAAAAGAAATGAAAAAGATAGTCAAGGAAAGAAACCAGATCAGGCGCCGTGAGATGAGCAGGAAAGAGGCCTTAGAGCTATTTGAGGAAAGAGATGAACCCTATAAAGTAGAGATGATAAAAGAGCTACCTGAAGATGCTGTCATCAGCTGTTACGAACAAAATGACTTCATTGATTTGTGCGCCGGACCGCACCTGCCCCATACCGGGATGGTTAAGGCTTTTAAACTGACCAGCCTGGCCGGTGCTTACTGGCGGGGAAGTGAACATAACCCGATGCTTCAGCGTATATACGGCACTGCTTTCCCCACAAAGGAACGCCTGCAGCATTACCTTGATATGCTCGAAGAGGCGAAAAAGAGGGATCATCGCAAACTGGGCCGTGAGCTTGAACTATTCAGCCTGCATGAGGAAGGTCCCGGATTTCCCTTTCTTCATAACAACGGAAATGTTATCTGGCAGAAGTTAACCGATTTTTGGCGAGAAGAACATCGGCGGGCAGGTTACGAGGAAATTAAAACACCTTTAATCTTAAACCGGACCCTGTGGGAGCAATCAGGTCACTGGGATCACTTCAGGGAAGACATGTACTTTACAAGTATTGACGAGCAGGATTATGCGGTTAAGCCGATGAACTGCCCCGGAGCGATGCTTGTCTACCGTAACAAGATGCACAGCTACCGCGATCTGCCCAGGCGTATTGCCGAAATGGGTATAGTGCACCGCCATGAGCTTTCGGGGACCCTGCATGGGTTGATGCGTGTCCGAAGCTTTACCCAGGATGATGCCCATATCTTTATGCTTCCCGACCAGGTCGAATCAGAGGTGGCCGGCGTTATTGAGATGATGGATCTCTTTTATTCCGTATTTGGCTTTGATTACCGGGTCGAACTCAGCACAAGGCCGGAAAAAGCAATGGGCACTGCTGAAATGTGGGATAAAGCGACCGACATCCTTGAAAAAGTACTGGTTGATAAGAATATTGATTATCGCTTAAATGAAGGTGACGGCGCTTTTTACGGTCCGAAGATTGACTTTCACCTTGAAGATTGTTTGGGCCGCAGCTGGCAGTGCGGTACCATTCAGCTTGATTTCCAGATGCCGGAAAAATTCGATCTGACCTATATCGGAGAAGATGGGGATAAACACCGGCCGGTAGTAATCCACCGGGTAATATACGGCTCAATGGAAAGGCTGATGGCTCTTTTGATTGAGCATTACGGAGGCGCTTTTCCGACCTGGCTGGCTCCGGTCCAGGTAACAGTAATCCCGGTAACCGACCGCAGCCATGAATATGCCGGAGAAATTTATGAGCAGCTAAGAAATGCTGGTCTGCGGGTAACCATTGATCAGCGTAATGAAAAAGTTGGTTATAAAATAAGGGAAGCCCAGCTGAAAAAAATACCCTACATGCTGGTTGTTGGTGACAAAGAAGTAGAAAGTGTTCAGGTTGCAGTTCGCCATCGTGTTGAAGGAGACCTTGGAACAGAAAGTCTTGAAACTCTTATTGACCGTGTTAAAAAGGAGATCAGGGAAAAAAGTATTTGACCTGACTGCAATATTCTGATATAGTTACAAATGTAAAAATACGGTTTTTAAAGCAGAAGCCACCGCTTCTCACCCTGAAGCCTGACCGGAGAGCTAACAGGGTTATCCATAAGCAAGCTAAGGATATTAAGAGCAGGTGGGATCCGCCTGCTCTTTAATATATTTAGAAGAGCAATTTCAGGAGGTGAAATACGATTAGTAAAAATTTGTTCGTGAATGAACAAATTAAAGCCAGGGAAGTTCTGGTAGTTGATGCCGATGGGACTCAGCTGGGTGTCATGAAAACGGATGAAGCCTTAAACCTTGCCCAGGAGAAAAAGCTGGACCTGGTAAATGTTGCTCCCGGTGCAAAGCCACCTGTTTGCCGCTTGATGGATTACGGTAAACATAAATATGAACAGAGTAAACGGGACCGGGAAGCACGCAAGAGACAAAAAGTAACAAATGTTAAAGAAGTTAAACTCAGGCCGAATATTGATCAGCATGATTTCGATGTTAAGGCAAAAAGAAGTCGAAAATTCCTGGAAAACGGGGATAAGGTTAAAGTAACAGTAATGTTCAGGGGAAGAGAAATAACCCACCCCGAAATTGCCCATGGTCTATGTAAAAAATTGGCTGAAGATCTAGCTGATTGTAGCGTTATCGAAAAGCCTGCCAAGCAGGAAGGGCGTAACATGCTCATGATTTTAGCACCTAAATCACAGTAGAGGAAGGTTGTTTTAGCAATGCCTAAAATGAAGACACACCGCGGTGCGGCAAAGCGGTTTAAAAAGACCGGCACCGGGAAAATTACCCGTTACCGTGCTTTTGCCAGCCACCTTACCGGCAAAAAAAGTTCAAGCCGTAAAAGAAGGCTGCGTAAATCAACAACGGTAAAGCCTGCCGATGTAAAAAGGGTCAAAATGCAGATACAATAATTATTTATAATGACTGGATACTAGGAGGATGATTTATTATGCCTCGCACCAAGAGAGGTACTGTCGCCCGTAAAAGGCGTAAAAAAATATTAAAGCTGGCTAAAGGTTATTATGGAGCAAAAAGCAAGCTGTTCAAAATGGCTAACCAGCAGGTTATGAGATCTATGCAGTATGCTTACCGTGATCGCAAGCAGCGGAAAAGAGATTTCCGCAAACTATGGATCGCGCGGATCAACGCAGCAGCAAGAGCTGACGGAATGTCATACAGCCGCTTTATCAATGGCTTGAAAAAGGCCGACGTTCAGATTAACCGTAAAGTACTAGCGGACCTGGCTGTTAATGATAAAGCTGCATTCTCCGACTTGGTAGAAGTAGCCAAAGAAAACGCTTAAAAAAAGTAATTATTAGTAATCCGGGACGGTGTTATTTTGCCACATATTCTGTAGAAATTTTATTTGATATGGCAAAAAGATGCCGTCTTTTTATGCTTAAGGTGAATTCTCCCTATTGGAGATGAGTTTATTGCTAAATCGGAGGAAAAAGAATCCGGCCCGGGTCATGGCAATAGGATTTGTCGGGTTAATTTTTATCGGATCTATATTGTTAAGTCTGCCATTTTCGTATGAAGCAGCGGAATTTGGTTATTTAGATGCTTTATTTACCGCTGCTTCTGCTGTTTGTGTTACCGGGTTAGTAGTAGTTGATACGGGTACATTTTTTACTCCCTTTGGCCAGTCAGTTGTCATGGCTCTCATATTTATTGGAGCACTCGGCTTTATGACAATGACAACATTAACCTTTATTTTTTTGGGTAGAAAAGTATCTTTACAGGAACGTCTTGTCGTTAAAGAAATTCTTGATCAGGAGTCAATAGCAGGATTGGTATCCCTGGTTAAAGCAGTATTTTGGATGGCCTTGGTGTTTGTAGTAATTGGAACTGTTCTGCTTAGCATAAGATTTGTACCTGCAATGGGTTATGAACGGGGCATATTTTTTTCGCTATTTCATGCTATTTCAGCATTCGGCAATGCCGGTTTTGATCTTTTTGGAAATTTCCAAAGCCTGACCTCTTCCCCAACTGACTATCTTGTCAATGGAACAATTATGACTTTGTTCATTATTGGCGGGCTTGGTTTTACTGTTATCCTGGAATTTGCAAATAGAATTAGTCTGCGCCACCGCCTTACACTGCACAGTAAGCTGGTTGTGATTATTACTGCTGTTTTATTGTCAAGTGGAACTGTTATCATTCTCCTTCTGGAATATAGTAACCCGGGCACCATGGGTAATTTAAGCTTTGGAGACAAAGTATTTACAGCCCTATTTACAGCGGCAACCCCAAGGACAGCAGGTTTCAGTGTTCTGGACACAGCTGCGATGGGCCATACCACCATGGTAATGCTGCTTGCGTTAATGTTTATCGGTGCTTCTCCTACTTCAACCGGTGGCGGGATCAAAACAACCACATTTGCTATAGTATTTTTTACATTTGTGAGCATGATCAGGGGAAAGCACGAACCGGTAGTGTACTACACCCGCTTTTCTTTGAGCCAGGTCATGAAGGCCGTATCAATCA